>JALDXL010000015.1:0-22191 GCA_032155045.1 Nitrososphaerales archaeon | reverse complement strand
AACTATCTAAGCAATGCTTTGTTGTACGTAAAAATTATTTTCATATAGTTTATCTATTTGTTTTAGTTCTTCTTCCTTTAGGTATTTACCGTCTGACATTTCTGAAAATAATTCCAATTCTTCGATACTTAATATAGTAGGGATTACTACTGAAATAGGTTTTTGAGACAAAATAAATTTAATAGCTAATTGTGAAATTGTCCAATCGTTATTTTCTGCTATTGATTTTATATTCTCTATTTTTTTTAATGCTTCTTTTATCCATTCTCTCTTTCTATAGCTTCGATGATCATTTTGATCAAAAACTGTTTTCTCTGTTATTTTGCCCGTTAGTAATCCTGAAGCATCAGGTACTCTAACCATTATACCTACATCATATGTATTTTTATTCTCTATGGATTGATTGGAATTTTCAGTTATAGCATTAAAAAAAGATCGCCCTGGGTCTTGTTCTAAAATATTATACACTGTTTGTAGGCATGTTATATTTCTATTTTTTATTGCGTACAGCCCTTCTTCTTTCCATCCTATAGCAGGGCCTAATGCTATTCCGTGACTTTTAATAATTCCTTTATCTACAAGACTATCTAAAGTATAAAATAAATCATTATTTTTAATTGCATCCATTTTGGGATTATGTAAGCTATAAACATCTATGTAATCTGTTTGTAATCTTTCCATACTTTTATCAAGTGCAAATCGCAAGAATTCAGGATTATGTTTTTGAGGGATTTCGTTATGTCCTATTTGTTCTTGGTTATACATATCATATCCCCATTTGGTAGAATAGACTATTTCATTTCTCATATCTTTAAATACTTGACCAATTATTTTTTCAGTTTTGCCTTTGCCATACATATCAGCACTTTCAAAAAAATTAATTCCCAAGTCGTATGCTTTTTTCAACATCTTTATTGCCTCATCGTCATCTATCTTTTTTCCCCACCAGTCTAATCCTATAGTCCATGCACCAAATCCGATTTCACTGACTTTTATTTCGCTTCTACCTAATTTTCTATACCTCACTTTCCAATTACCTCCCTAATTTTATTAACAGACTCATAAAATATATCATCATTTAGTACAGGGTCTATTAGAGGTTTTTCATTTACTAATGTCTCTAAATTGTGAGAATTTTGGATATCTATATCTTTTTCAATATCTATCCATGATTTGCATCCTGACCATTGATCCTTAATATCAATAATTAAAGGGTCTTTCATTTTATATATTCGTAATAATAAAATACTCATTGGCTTGTTTGGATTATAATTCATTCTCATCATCACATATTCGTCGCTCCAGATATGATGATCTCTTAGGTTGGAAAGTATTGTTTTATCCGTAATTTCTACAACATCTTCTACCTTTGCTAATAATTTAATAATATTAGTATTATTTATGCCATAATTTTTATCATCATCATTTATTTCGTTTTTAATATGTTTATTTTGATCCACTATTTCATTTAATTTTTCTTTGTATTCTGTTTTAATTGAATTCATAGATTGATGTTCAAATGTTGGATAAAGTAAAAATTCACTATGTTTAACCTCAAACCCTTTTCTATATTCCAGAATACCTCCCTTGCGAAGCAATAATGTCTGTCTGCCATCTTCTAAAGCCTTACAAATAATAGCCCATTCTTTAAGCGCAATCATGATTTATTCATTCAACCTAAACTTTTTATAACTTGTTCTATACTTTTATGTACACAAACTATCATCGGAGTATCTTTAATAATATATCTACTAACTCTAGTTTCACGTAATTGAATAATTAAGTTTTGAAAGTCATTTAGCTCATCTGTTTCAAAAGCTAACATGAAATCTTGATCATGAATTCCAAAGGAATATGACGTATTTAATCGAATATTTGGAAATCTTCTTCCAACTTCTATATGCTCTTCCATCATTTTTTTTCTTTTTTCAAAAGGGAGGAGATACCATTCTCTTGACTTTATAAATGGATATACTATATTATATTTAAGTGGCTTTTGATTGGACGTAAAACCAGCTTTGACTTGATTAGAATAAATAGATTTTCTTGAACTTGATAGATAAATTTGAGAAGGTTCAATATACTTTCCTAATATAGTAAAATAAATCTTTGATGTTAAAATCTGCATTTTTTCAACAGAATCTGCTATCATCCATAACATGAAATCTGCGTCACTTCGTAGACCTATTGTTGAATATGGAATTACTTTCATTTTTGTATTTGCAACTTCTAATAAACTTTCAAATTCTTTAGCTGCCTCTTCTTTTCCTATCTCATTTAACCATCTCCATTTTGGATCAACTTTAAAAAAGGAAAAATTCAGAAAAACCTGTTCTTCTTTTTTTATATTTTCTAATTTTCTGTCAGTTTCTAATGTTTTAATTTGTTTTTCTATAGGATTATCAATATTATTGGAAGCCATTGATTTATTTTCTTCATTTTTATTAAAAGACATTGAATATATAAAAAATGAATTAACCGTATTATATATCTAAAATTAAATAATATGTTAAAATCTCATTATTCTAAGCCCAGCCATACATAACCTTTAGATTCTAATTCTTCTGATAATTGTTTTCCACCAGACTTAATAATTTTACCCTTTGCCATTACATGAACCTTGTCGAGTCTTGTAAGATAGCGTAAAATTCTAGCATAATGTGTAATTACTACAACACCAGCACCTGTTGCAATTAATTTATTTATTGCTTCGGCAACTGCTTTTACTGCATCGATATCTAAGCCAGAGTCCGGTTCATCTAATATGGCTATATTTGGCTTCAATACCAACATTTGCATAACTTCTGATCTTTTCTTTTCTCCTCCTGAAAATCCCTCGTTTAGATATCTTCCAAGAAAAGAGGGGTCTAAACCAACATTATTAAGATTCTTTTTTACATATTCATGAAACTCTTTAACAGTAAGAAAAACTTCTCTATCCTTTTGTTCTTCCATTAATGACTTGTTTAGAGCATTATACGCATTTCTTAAAAAATGGCTGTAACCTACACCTGAAATTTCAATAGGATATTGAAATCCCAAAAATATTCCTTGTTTTGCTCTTTCATCAGTAGATAATTCTAAAATACTTTTTCCTTTAATAATGATATCACCAGAAGTAATAGAATACTTTGGATGTCCTAAGAGCACATTTGCAAAGGTACTTTTTCCAGACCCGTTTACCCCCATTATGGCATGAACTTCATTTTTATCAATTTCTAAATTTAAACCATTTAGTATCTTCTTTCCATCGATACTTACATTAAGTTCTTTAACCTCTAAAAAAGCCATAATATAATATTCTTCTTAATTATATATATAAGCATATCATTACCTTGTAACTTCATCAAATACCCAGATTCATTTTCAATTAATAGTTTAATAAAATCTCATTCATTTTAGGCAATTATCAATTTTAAATTTTTTTATTTTAAAAAAATTAATTAAGATCCAGTTCGAATCCATAATCAGTTAAATGGGACTTAATGAAAAGATTATTTTTTTAGGAATATTAGGAATGGGTGCAATAGTAGGAGTAATTTCATATACTCTATTTTCTGATCTTCCACCCACGCCAGGAGATACTAAATCCATATATAGGCAAGATCTGCCTCCACCTTCAGCAGCAGAAGCAAGTACAAGTACAGAAAAGATTGATCCTTCAACTGTTAAAGCAGACGCAACCTTGACAATTCTCGAAGGAGCTGCAACTCAAGGCAATCCAGCATATGATCCAGCAGAACTTTCAGTTAAAAAAGGCAATATAATAAAAGTTGAAAATGTTGATACGGTTCCACATACGGTTACAAATGGAGCAGGTCCCAATGATCCAGAATCAGCAAAAATATTTGATACTAGTTTGATTATGGGAGGAGAAGCAGGAATTATACAAACTGAAGGAATCGATGCAGGTGAGTATGTATACTATTGTACAGTTCATCCATACATGACAGGAACATTAAAGGTTGGATAAAGACCAGTTATTTTATTTTTTATATCGATACAAATTGTAGATATGAAATTATCCATAGGATTTTAAATATTACAAGTTTTTCAATAATAATTTATATAATTAAAATAACATAATTATTGTTATCGTATTTATAAAGTTAAAAATAATAAAAGATAATGCATAATGATACAAAATGTTCGATTTGCAACAATCAACTTTCTATTTTTAGATATAAAACAATGAGTCAATGGAATATCCAAGGATACTTATGTAGTGATTGTTATTCAAAAAAGCTACTAGCATACTATAGTCCTGCTTATGTCGCTGCAAAAGAAGATAGCAGCCCTTACAAAAACTCTAAATAGATATCCTTGACCAATATTGTAATCTTGTATTGAAATAAATTTCACAGTTTGTAATATGATAATTCAGTGCAATTGGTTTATTATTCTACTATTAATGTCAAAGATATTTTAATGGTCGGTAGATTTTTAAGAGTCTATTGGACAAAAATCTTGACTTACTATTGAACTTGTCTATAAATATTTTAGAAAAAACAGATGAAAAAATAATATTACAATTTAATAATATTCCAAGACAATATTTGAATGCTATAAGAAGGATAGCAATAAGCGAGGTTCCAACATTAGCAGTTGATGATGTAGTTATTCTAGAAAATTCATCTGTTATGCATGATGAGGCAATAGCTCATAGATTAGGATTAATCCCCCTAAGAACCGAAATAAATAGATTTGTCTTTTCAAATAAATGTGATTGTAATAATACCCTTGGTTGCTCTAAATGCCGTGTGTTATTGATTTTAGATGCTGAAGCTTCAGAAAAAACACGGCTTGTAATGTCTGGTGATTTGGTGTCTGAGGATGAATATGTGAAACCTGTAAGTAAAAATATACCAATCATTACTCTCGCTCCTGGACAAAAATTAAAATTTGAAGCTTATGCAAGGTTAGGAACAGGTAAAGATCATGCCAAGTGGCAACCTACTTCTTCAGCTGTTGTTAAAGATGGTAATGATAAAGACGAATCAATCTTAATAATTGAGACTACTGGTTCCTTAACTGCAGAAGAAACCATAATGTCAGCACTAAAAATTATAAATTCAAAAATAACCAATTTTGGGGATGTAATAAAATCATTAGAAATACCAAATAAAACTAGGTAGATTTATTTGGGGATAATTAATATGGAACATGATAAGGTTACAACTATGTTTACTCATACTAATAATGATATTAAATGGACTTTGCGTACTGCATATAAAAAAACAAAAACTCCTTTATGGAAAACTTTAGAAAAAAAAATCGAAAGTTCCCGGTCTAACAGATCTGAAATTAATGTTGGTAGGTTAGAAAATCTTACTAAAGATGGAGAAAATATTGTAATTCCAGGAAAGATTTTAGGCGACGGTACTCTTACTCATAAATTAAATGTTACTTCATTTTCAATTTCGCTTTCTGCAATGAAAAAGATTCTTGATGCAGGCGGAAAAGTTATTACTATCAATGATCTTGTCAATCAACATCCAAATGGAACAGGTGTAAGAATAATTGGATAAATCTAAAGATAATACAGTTTCAAACATCAACAACCAAATTATAGTTGACGCTTCCAATTGTATCGCAGGTAGATTGTGTTCTCATGTTTCAAAACTTTTAATTCATGGTAATAGAGTAACAATAATTAATTCTGAACGAGCAATGGTATCCGGAAATCGATATAAAACAATTGAAGATTACAAAAAATATCTTGAAGTAAGTTCTATTACTAATCCTATTCATGGACCTTATCATCCAAGAAGACCAGATAGAATATTGACTAGAATGGTTAGAGGAATGGTTCCAAGAAGGAAGCCAAGTGGTATAACAGCGATTAAACGTTTGAGAGCATACATAGGAGTTCCAACAGAATTAAGTTCAAAAGAAATAAAAATTTTTGATGATGCTAAAATAACAAAATCTGAATCATATTACATTACAATTGGCGATATTGCAAAACAAATAGGTTGGAAAGGAGAATAAGATATGACTAAAAACACTATTATAGATTTATATCCTGGCCAGAGAAAAACATCAAGAGCAGTTGCTACTATTTCTAAAGGAAACGGTAAAGTTCGAATTAATAATATTCCAGCAGAAATTATTCAACCTGATGTCTCAAAAGAATTGATATTAACCCCAATGAATATAATTGGAGATATACGTGATAAGATTGATGTCACTGTAAAAGTTGAAGGTGGTGGCTTTATGGGACAAGCTTTTGCAAGCGCAGTAGCAATATCGCGAGCCTTATCTGGAGCATCTAAAGGAGGACGTGAACCAAAAGATCATCCATTGTCAAAAAATGTAAGACAAGAAATTCGTAAAAAAATAACTGAATTCGATAGACATTTGCTTGCCGGAGATCCTAGACAGACTGAATCAAAGAAATTCGGTGGACCTGGTGCTCGAAGAAAAAAACAGAAATCATACCGCTAGATATTACTTTTTTATATTTATTTTGAACTCTTTTAAATTTAAATTATATGCGTATATATAACAAAATCTCATTTTAATCTTCTATGACAGATAACAAATTTTCTATAGTACGGTTAATGCTTAATGCTGATAGATTCGAAATTTTAGTTAAACCTGATCCAGCATTAGATTATAAACTTGGTAAAAAAGTAGATATTTCTAATATTTTAATTTCAGATGAAATTTATTCGGATGCTAATAAAGGTACACGTGTTCCTAATGAAAAATTAATCAAAAATTTTAAAACTAAAGATCAAATAGAAATTGCCAAACATATACTAGAACATGGTGACGTTAACCTAACAACTGATCAGCGTAGAAGAATGGTTGATGAAAAGAAAAAACAGATTATTCAATACATCAGCAGAAACTTTATTGATCCAAAAACACATCTCCCTCATCCACCATTAAGAATAGAAAATGCAATGGAACAAATTCGTTTGGTAATAGACCCATTCAAGAGACCGGAGGAACAAGCAAAAAAAATTATTGATGATTTAAGAAAAATTTTACCATTAAAATCTGAAAATCTTCAATTAGTTATTACCATTCCACCACAATTTTCATCCCAATCTTATAGTATTATAAAAGGATTAGGAGATCTCAAAGATGAAAAGTGGCTTCATGATGGATCATTAAAAGTAATTATAGAAATAAATGCCGGATTACGTCTGACTTTTATTGAAAGAGTAAATTCTATTACGAAGGGCTCTGCTCATATTCAAGAACAATAATAACAATGAATAAATACCATTTATTAAAATAGGAAATTTGAACTTGAAAAGAGATATAAAAATTTTATATGTTGATTCAAACAAAATACTTTTCTTTGTTAATGTTACTGATAAGGAGATGTTATTATTTTCATGTTAGAAATTAAGAAAAGATATGTTATTCCAGGCGATGTGATTATAGAAGGCAATTATCGACCATTAATGAATGTAATCAAAAAGGATAATTTTATAATTGCTACAAGGATAGGAATTGCCGAGTCGAGTAAAGATGGTATAAAAGTTATCCCATTATCCGGTGTTTATATTCCAAGAGTAAACGATATAGTAATTGGAAAAATTATAGATAATTCTTCATTATCATGGGAAGTAGATATTAATGCGATTTTTTCAGCTCATCTTCCTGCACAAGATGTATTTGGAAGAGATTTTTCTCCTGCAAAAGATGATATGAAAAAAAGGCTTGCACCAGGTGATCTGGTAACATCTAGAATAATAACTTTTGACAGAACTAGAGATCCTATGTTAACAATTCAGGAGAAGGATTTAGGTAAAATTTCTAATGGTGAATTTTTAAAGATATCTTCAACACGTGTTCCACGTTTAATAGGAAAGAGGGGGTCTATGATACAAACTATCGAGCAAGCTACACAAACTAGAATTTTAATTGGACAAAACGGGATACTTGTCGTAACTGGAAAAAATAATGAAGGTATTGCTCTTGCTTTTAAAGCAATAAGATTAGTTGAAGAAGAAGCACACACCTCAAATTTAACACAAAGAGTAAAAGATTTGCTCAACGTTTCTGAGGAGGTAGCATCAGAAACAGAAACTAATAATAGTTCAGTAAATAACGAAGAACATGTTAACAATGATTATGCAGATAATAATTCCAATGAGATTGAAAACGGTCATAATTCGAATAATACTCTTGAAACTTCAAGAGATTCAACATAAAAAAGGAGTAGGATAAAGACTATGGAACAAACAATTCTAATTGATGAACATGGAAAACGTACTGATGGTCGCACTATCGATGAATTAAGAGATGTTAAAATTACTATTGGGGTTATAAAGAATGCAGATGGATCAGCCTTTATTGAATTTGGTAAAAACAAAATTATAGTAGCAGTATATGGGCCGAGAGAAGTTCATCCTAAACATATGGCTCAACCTGATCGATGCGTCTTGAGATGTAGGTATCATATGTCACCATTTTCAACAGATACTAGAAAAAACCCAGCTCCTTCAAGAAGAGAAGTTGAAATTTCAAAGGTAATGCGTGAAGCATTAGAGCCAGCAATAATATTAGAGGATTATCCTAGAGCTGCTATTGATGTTTTTGTAGAGGTATTACAAGCTGATGGTGGCTCTCGATGTGCAGGAATTGCCGCAGCATCAGTGGCTTTAGCTGATGCTGGTATTAATATGAGAGATTTGGTTTCAGCATGTGCAGCGGGTAAAGTAAATGATAAAATAGTTCTTGATATCAATGACGTTGAAGATAAAGAAGGTTCAGCTGACATGCCCGTAGCATATTTACCAAATCTTGAACAAATAACCCTGTTGCAATTAGATGGAATGTTAAATGAATCCCAATTTGATGAATGTGTAGAAAAAGCAATTCAAGGTTGTAAAAAGATTTATGAAATACAAAGAAAAGCATTAATCGAAAAATACTTTGGAAATGATTTGCCTGAAAGCGAAGAGAAAGAATTAGAGGAGGGTAAAGAGAATTGAGTCTATCAAAAAAATCACCAATAGTAATTGAACAATTACGTAAACGACATATGTTCGATTTAATTACTGAAGGAAAAAGACTGGATGGTAGAAACCTAGAAGATACAAGAGATCTACAAATAGAGGTAGATATAATTAAAAAAGCAGATGGATCTGCTAAAGTAAAATTAGGCAATTCTGAAGTAATTGCAGGAATTAAAGTAGAAACTGGTGAACCATTTGAAGGATTAGAAAATAAAGGTGCATTGATTGTAACTGCAGAAGTTCTACCTATTGCATCACCATATATAGAACCTGGACCGCCAGATGAAGAAACTATAGAACTAGCCAGAGTAGTTGATAGAGGAATTAGAGAATCTCAGATGGTTGATTTAGATAAATTAGTTTTAATTCCTGGTAAAATAGTCTACACTATCTTCGTTGATTGTAGTATAATTAATGCTGATGGTAACCTTTTTGATGCTACTTCATATGCTGTAGTTGCTGCGTTATTAAGTAGTAAATTACCAATTTTTGAAATTCATGATGAAAAGGTGGTTGATACAGGAGAAAAACAAGAAACTCCTATTACAACAATACCTGTATCAATAACCTCAATAAGGATAGGCAATAATATTATTCTAGATCCTACATCTGAAGAAGAAGCGTGTATGGAAGCAAGGATAACAATAACCACTAATTCTAACGGTGAATTTACTGCAATACAGAAAGGATCGACTGGTCATTTTTCGATTGAACAAATAAAATTTATAGCTAAAACAGCAAGAATTAAAGCAGAGACTATAAGAACTAAATTAAAGGAACTGATAAAATAGATGGTAAGTAGAAACAGAAAAGGTCACACTGCGCTAAAAGGCCTAGGAACAAAATTTGGAGCAACTGTTAGGAAAAGATATGGTAAAGTATACAGGATCCTTAAACAAAAAAGACGGTGTCCGTCGTGCGGCTCATTAAAATTTGGGCGAATAGCTTCTGGAATTTGGAATTGTCCCAAATGTGATTTTAAAGTAGCCGCCGGAGCATATGATATAAATATTGGGAAACTTTAAAGCTAAAATCAATATTTCTCTTTATTTTTCCTCATCTTTGGAAACAAAAACCTTTATAAAATCTTTATATAATGCTTTACAACCTGAGACAAAAGTATCTACTCCTCTTATTGACTCTTATATTTTAAATAGAGACTGTATTCCATCATTAATAATTGAAATTACTACTTCTGATCTGGCAGAATTAAGATCTTTTATTAATTCTTATTTGCGCCTAATTAAAACCATCAATTTATGTATGACTAATCTGCTAATTGTGTAACGTTATGAATTTATATTCAATTAATTTAATTATTCAATGAATTGGGTCAAGAAAATGAACTACCTCCTTGGCTTAAAGAACAAATATCCAGATTGCAACAGCTTCAACAAAATCTGCAAGCTATTATGATGCAGAAACAACAAATAGAATTAGAAATTGTGGAAACAGATAGAGCATTGGAGGAATTAGGTAAAACAACTACAGCTGATTCTATTTATAAAGCTGCAGGTCCTTTATTAATAAAGTCTGAGAAAGATACAATAGAAAAAGAACTAAGTGAAAAAAAAGAATTAGCAAATACTAGAGTTATGGTGTTAGGAAAACAAGAATCACGTGTAAAAGAAAATCTTAAAGAAGTTGAAAATAAGATTAATCAAATGCTAAAAGGAACACAATCTACAACACAAAAATAAATTAATTTTTATAGAATAATTTTAGTTAGAAACAATAATCAGAGTCTTTAATTTTATTTGTGTCTTTTCGTATTGTTGTAGATGAGAGAGAGCGAAATAGCAGGGTTCCTAAATTCTTAATTGAAGATGGTGCACAAATAGATTTTGCACGACTTTCCGTAGGAGATTACATTATAGCTCCTGAAATAGCTATCGAAAGAAAGACAATAAGCGATTTAATTAATTCAATATATGATGGACGACTTTTCATTCAGTGTTCTGATTTAATACAGTTTTATTCTAAACCTATTTTACTAATAGAAGGAAATATTTTGAATTTACAATTTGAAAATTTTACTGAAAAACAAAACGATGAAATTGAAATAACAGTTGAGAAAATTTTACAGATTTATGATGCTCTTGCTACTGTTGCATTAATTTTTAGGATACCGATTATTCATTCTCCATCAGCAAATTATACTTCAAAATTTCTTATTATTTTATTAAATAAAGCGATTAAATCTGGTATTACAATCAATGGACCATTGATCAAGAGAATAAAAAAAGGGAATCATGTCCAATTACAACAATTATCTATACTTTCATCGTTACCAGGAGTAGGAGATAAATTAGCAATAAAACTACTTAAAAAATTTGGAACACCATCAAGAGCAATAAATGCTTCTATATCTGAATTATCTTTGATACCAGGTTTTGGAAAAGCAAGAGCTGAAAAAGTGAAAAAGATCCTTAATTCTAATCTTAATGATGATAACACAAAAAATCAACAAGAAACACTAAATTTTTAAATTTCATTATTTACTTGTTTTAAATCTCTTTATATTCTAATTAGTAAATAAAATTCCTCATGAAATTAATAAAGAAATTAGAGATTCAATCTAAACAAAGTATTATTAATTTTCTAAATAATCAACCGGTTGGTAGGTTGGCATCAATAGATATGAATGGCTTTCCTCAAGTAATACCAATGAATTTTGTTTATGTTCAAGCAGAAAAATTCAGAGATAATTTCTATTCTATTAAAGAAGATGGTATATACATGCATTCTTTTCGAATTGGTGAGAAACTAGATAATATCAGGAGAGCTCCAACTACAGGATTTGAAACAGATCAACATCTTGCCTTTCTTCCGTCTTACTATTTTCATCCATACGATGCGTCACAGGCAGATACGTTGTATATAAGTGTGGTTATAAAAGGATATTCCTATATAGTTGAAGATAAGGAAGAAAAAACTTTAGCTTTAAATTCATTAATGGAAAAATATCAAAAGGAAGGTCACTATGAAAAACTAAACCCAAAAATGCGTTCAGTACAAGAAGTAGCTGTAATTAAATTGATTCCTACTGATATGAAAGGTAAATACAAGATTGGGCAGCAATGGACTCCTGCATATCGATTGAAAATAGCTAAAAATATTTTGACTAGAGAAAAAGAAAATGCTAAAATAATTTTTGAAGTAATGGGAATTGAAATTTTAGAAAATGGGACTTTAATAATAAAAAAAGAACCATTATTATGAATTAATAATGTTGTCCACATATCTGAAATGCAAACATAATATATCCAATAACAGTACCATCTTTTCTAAACTGATAAAAATTATTTTTCTCCTTTGGCATCATTTCATATTTTATTGATAACGCTTTCTCTTTGGGAATTTGTATTATTTTTAATCTGTCATTATATATTTTTTCTAATGGTATTGGTAAATTGTCTGAATCATCACCTATAATAATAATCATTGCAACTATTCTATCTATATTTTCCCTATCGACTACAACTAGATAATTATTAGGATTTTCATTTTTAAAAGGATCAGGATAAGTGAATGAATCAATTTTAGCATATTTTATAAATTCATCTCTGAAAGAATATGCAAGTTGATTCATAATTGCTATATCCCCAATATCCAATGATTTGATGGATTCAGGTTTTAGAGACTGTACTTCAGAAGATAACATAGCTATAGTTTAATTGTTTGATATATATTTTAATTTATTCGCTATTATTTAGTATACTATCTTTTATTCCTCAAAATACTTTACTCTTTCTTTCTTAAATTCTCTTGAACTGAATAAAATCTTGTAATCATAGACTTCAATTATATTTGAAATCTCTTTAGCGATTTTTTCAGCAGCTTTTATGCTCCTTGCATGAATCATACTAAATATATTAAATTCCCAATCGGGATAAGTCGGCCTTCTATAACAATGGCTTACTTGTGTAAATTCCGCCAATTTATATCCTGCTTTATCTACTATTTCTTCTGGAACTTTCCATACTATCATCCCATTTGCAGTAAATCCCGCATCTCTGTGTCTCAAGATAGCAGCAAAACGTCGCATTATGCCATTTTCTTCATATTCTTTTGTTTTTTCAAACAATTCATTCAGTGTTATTCCAAGCTTCTCAGCACTTTGCTTAAAAGGTTCTGGAATTATTTCTATATCCTTTTGTAATTCTCTTATAAACTCTTTATCTTGATCAGTTAAATTACTTCTTTTCGGATTAAGTTCTTTTACCATCTCTGTAGGCTTGGGATTTGAGGTATCTTCATTGACCATGTCCAATTTAACACCTATTTTATACAGTTTCAATGTTGGCAAAAGCCTATATTTTATTACTCCATCCAGAGCAGACATCCTATCCAAAATTTCTTTCATATCCTTTTCTGGGGGTACTGCTAAAGTGAACCATATGTTGAACTCATGATTCCTTTCATAATTATGACTTACACCTGAATGTTTGTTTATTTCATTAGCTACATATTCTAATTTCTCAGGCTTGACTGCAAAAGCTATTAAAGCACTCTTGTACCCTAATCTTCTGGTATCAAATATTGCATTAATTTGTCTTATTAATCCCATTTGTTTAAGAGACTTTATTCTTTTCATAACCTCATTTTCAGATATATTGTGATGAATAGCGATCTCTAAAAACGGTCTTTCTGTAAGAGGAAAACGCCATTGAATTTCATTTAAAATATTTCTATCTAGTAAATCCAAATGATTCACTTGTATAGATGCTCTCAATTTTTGTTGATAATGTATACTATCTATTAAATATGTATTTATCTTGACTTTACTATTATAAAATATGCAATCTCAATCATTTATAATATAATTATGAAAAGTTTTGGTATTAAATTCTATCATTTAAACTGCAAAGAATTTATATAAATAAATTCTTGTTCTTTTCATTTAATGCTAATTAAAGTAAATTTATAAAATACTTTTAATCGTAAAATATTGTATTAAAATTAATGAAAAATAAAAAAGATATAGATGGTGATATAAGTGATATCGAGTTTGATGACGATAATCATGAAGATTCTGATGAATTATCTTCTGGTGATACAATTACTTCTAAGAATCATATAACTAAAAATACGGAAAGAACTAGTTCTTCCTCCACAAAAAATGAATTAGATCAATCATTTAAAAATAGCTCAATTTCCAATCCTGAAGGTCTTGATTCCAAATTTTTCGCAATTAGAATTACAGGAGGTCAAGAAAATGTTGTAGCAAATATTTTACAAAATAAGATAAATTCAAAAAAAATAAGTTTACGTTCTATTCTTATTTTGGAGAACTTTAAAGGTTATGTTATTGTTGAAGCTCCTGATTCAAATATTGCATATGATGCATTATATGGGGTTAGGCATGTCCGTGGACAAATACGAGGAGATCTTCCTTTTAGTGATATTGAAAAATATCTTGTAAAGAAACCTATAGTAACAGAGTTAAATATAGACGATACCGTAGAAGTTATAGCCGGACCATTTAAATCAATGAAAGCAAAAATTATACGTGTTGATTATGAAAAACAGGAATCTACTGTAGTATTACTTGATTCTCCGTACCAAATTCCTGTCACCGTCGACGCAAATTACTTAAAAAAAATAAACAGTTAATTTATAACTTAAATATGAATTGAATAGATTAATAATTATTGAAAAATACATGATGTCGATTTATATTTAGGAAAAATATTGTTTTTGACATGAGCGATAAAAAGACTGTCTCCGCTTTAGTAACTGGAGGAGAAGCTAGTGCAGGACCGCCACTTGGACCAGCATTGGGACCGCTTGGAATTAATGTCTTACAAGTTGTAAATACTATTAATGATAAAACCAAAGATTTTCCTGGAATGAAAGTTCCTGTTAAAGTGGAGGTTGATCCTGATACAAAAAAATTTACTGTGGAAGTAGGCATCCCACCAACTACTGCATTAATAGCCAAAGAAGCTGGTGTCACGAAGGGATCTGGAACATCAGGTAAAGATTATGTAGGAAATATTGGCATGGAAAATATAGTTAAAATTGCAAGGATGAAAATAGATATATCTTATGCTATTGATTTAAAAAATGCTGCAAAAGAAATAATTGGATCATGTGTCAGTAGTGGTATAAAGATTGAAAATAAACCTGCCAAAGAAATTTATGCAGATGTAAATAGTGGCAAATATGACTCATTATTTAAGTAAAAATTTAGATTAATTTACTTAATTAATTTTTGTATAGTTGTGAATATCTTTAATTTGTTTAATAAAAATCATATTGCAGAAAATTAAAATATCCCCATCTCTGTCACATTGTTGTAAATTAATTTAGGTGAGAATGATAGAATGTCAATTCAACAAGGTTCAGCTGGTGGTGTACCAGTTTTAATATTAAAAGAAGGATCTACTCAAACAAAGGGAAGAGAAGCTCAAAAGAATAACATAACAGCTGCTAAACTAATAGCAGACATTGTCCGTTCAAGTCTTGGTCCGCGTGGTATGGATAAAATGTTAGTAGACACATTAGGCGATGTTACCATAACAAACGATGGTGCTACTATTCTAAAAGAAATAGATGTACAGCATCCTGCTGCTAAAATGATGGTAGAGATTAGCAAGGCAACAGATAATGAAGTTGGTGATGGAACTACTTCTGTGGTAATATTAGCTGGTGCGTTAATTGAAAAAGCTGAGGATCTTATATCAAAGGATGTTCATCCAACAATTATAGTAGATGGATATAGAAAAAGCGCTCAAAAAGCGATTGAAATTCTTAATAAAATAGCACAAAAAGTTAATGGGAATGAGAATAATGAATTATTTAAAGTAGCAAAGACATCAATGCAAACTAAACTTGTCTCAAAGGAAGCTGACGACTTAGCTCAAATTGTAGTAAAGGCAGTTTTACAGGTATCTGATAAGCTTGATACAAAATACAAAGTAGATATCGATGATGTTAAGGTAGAAAAGAAAGCAGGCGGATCATTGAAAAATACTACTTTAATTCAAGGAATAGTGTTAGACAAGGAAGTTGTTCACGGAGGAATGCCAAAGAGAATTGAAAATGCCAAAATTGCATTATTAAACAGTGCTTTGGAAATTGAAAAGACTGAGTTTGATGCAAAAATAAACATTAGCTCCCCAGACCAAATGAAAATGTTTCTTGAAGAAGAAAATAAAATGTTAAAAGATATGGTCGATAAAATTAAAAATGCTGGTGCTAATGTGGTTGTATGTCAAAAAGGAATTGATGATATATCTCAACACTATTTAGCAAAATATAATATTTTAACCGTTCGTAGAGTTAAAGAAAGTGATATGACAAAATTAGCAAGGGCAACTGCTGCACGTATAGTAAACAATATTGATGATCTGACCACTGAGAATTTAGGTAGTGCCGATTTAGTTGAAGAACGAAAAGTTGAAACTGATAAATGGGTATTTGTTGAAGGTTGTAAACATCCAAAATCTGTTACTATTTTAATTCGAGGAGGATCTCAACGAGTAGTAGATGAAGCCGAACGATCTATTCACGATGCATTAATGGTCACAAAAGATGTTTTAGAAAAACCGTACATAGTTGCTGGGGGTGGATCTCCTGAAGCTTATGTTGCTGGAAAACTTAGAGAATGGACAAGTACATTATCAGGACGAGAACAATTGGCTGCCGAAAAATTTGCTGACGCTCTTGAGGTAATACCTATTACATTAGCAGAAAATGCAGGTATGGATCCGATAGACGCAACAACTGATCTTAGAGCAAAACAGAGCAAAGGTTCAAAATGGATGGGTGTCGATATTAAATCTGCGAAGATTACTGATATTTCAAAGTTAGATATATTTGAACCATTAAGTGTAAAAGAACAAATAATTAAATCTGCAACTGAAGTGGCATCAATGATATTAAGAATTGATGATGTGATTGCATCGAGTAAATCTGCAGGTGGAGGAATGCCACCAGGTGGAATGGGAGGAATGCCACCTGGAATGGGAGAAATGTAAATATCTTAATTAACTTTTTTTAGTTCCAGATCAATTACCTCCTTAATCCAAACACCAATATTTTTCAATTTTGATAATTGAACAAGATATTGGTTCCATGTAAAAGTTGTAGAACAAGCCTCATTCCACTTTTTATAATTTTCTTTAAGATACCATCTAGCTTTATTATGATAAATACAATATTCAGAGTTTTCTATTCTTGTTCTTTCGCATACGATACATTTCATTAGATATATTTAGCTAGTATATTAAAAAGAACTACATATTAAATTAACAATGATTTAAAAAAGGTATTTATATTTATTTTAAATGCTATCTTTTATTGAATTATAGTAAGAAATCTAAACTCATTATTGTAGTATCAGTAATTTATCTAATTTTCTTTTTCGCATTATCTACTGGGTTAATAAATGCTGTCCTAGAAGGTGTAAATGTACCTGAAGGGGTTACCATTGTCCCATCTAGATCATTACAATCAATAAGCGAAACAATAATCATTACCTTAATACTTTTTGTTGGTGTATTTGGATCTTTTCTATTGTATAGATCTGGACATTCAAGTACTCCAAAAACACAATATGGATTTTTGGCTGGAGGATTTTTTGTAATTACAATGTCGTTAATATTAGGATTAATGATAATAAACATAAAACTTAATCTATAAATAAATAAATGATAATTTAGGGATATCAAATTATTTGTATCAAGTCTCTAATTATTACTAGTAGCTTAATTCCAATAATAATCCATTAGATCCTTTAAATTAACGTTGATTCTTTTCCCTAATATGTCCATAGGTTTACTTATAGGTCGATTTCAACCGTTACATTTAGGACATATTGAATCTATCAAATTTGTGACGAGACAGATTTCAACATTGGTTATTGTTGTAGGAAGTGCACAAATGAGTTATGAACTAAGGAATCCTTTTACTGCGGGAGAAAGGATAACAATGATTAGAAATACATTACTCCATATTGATGGAATAGATTTCAAGAATCTTCTTATTATTCCAGTACCTGATACGAATATTCATGCACTATGGACTCATAATCTCGATTTATTAGTTCCAGCATATGATATTATTTTTACAAACGATCCATTTACAATAGCTTTATTTCAAGAAAGAAATAAAAAAATAATTCGACCTCCACTATTTGAAAGACAAAAATTCTCAGGAACAAAAATTAGAGAAAATATGGTTAAAAAAGAAAATTGGAAAAACTTGCTTCATTTTGAGACTGTAAAAGTAATAGAAGAAATAAATGGAATAGAAAGATTGACTCTTCTTTGGGAAAAATATAAAGAAAGCATCAATACCTAGCAACTCTATTACTATTGTTTTGATAGAATTAAATTATAATATCTAGTAATTTATAATTATGTCAGCTAATGATGATCTTCAATCCATTCTTGATAATATTAAAGTAGGAGACATTATCGATATAGTTTTAAAAAATAATTCTATCATGTCAGGAAGATGCATGCCAAGATATGAGACTAGTGAAAAGGATCATATAATAATTAAATTAAACAATGGTTATAATATTGGAATAAAATTAAATAAAATAAAGTCTATCACGAAAATTTCTTCGTTTTCTAACACACCAAATGAACTATCAGAGAAGAACCTAGACAATTCAATATCTTTGAAATCCAAATCTAAAACTGATGTTGATTTCTCTATGGTGTCTAATTTATCTAAGATAGCTTTAATTAGTACAGGTGGAACAATTGCTAGTAAGATAGATTATCGAACAGGAGGTGTTACATCTGTTTTGTCAGCTCAAGACCTATACACTTCAATTCCAGAACTTTCTCAATATGCTTCGATTGACACTGAAATCTTATTTAATGAATATAGTGAAAATATAGGTCCAATACAATGGAACTTAATAGCTAATAGGATAATAGAGAAAATTAATTCTGGAATCTATGATGGAATAGTAATATCTCATGGAACTGATACAATGGGTTATACAGCAGCTGCGTTAAGTTTCGCATTACAAAATATTCCTATTCCTGTTATATTAGTTGGTGCACAGAGATCTTCTGATCGTCCTTCATCTGATGCGTCTTCTAATCTTATAGCAGCAATTCTTTTTGCAACCCAATTAGAATATTCGGGTGTATTTGTATCTATGCATGGAAGCATATCTGATGAACAAATCTACTGTCATTTGGGTACGAGAGTAAGAAAAAATCATACTAGTAGACGTGATGCATTTAGATCAATAGATATCTCTCCAATAGCAGTTGTAAAAGAAGATCGGGTTGAAATACAAAAAATTCCCTCAAATATAATTTTACAAAAAAGGAATAAATATAAAATAAATAAAAACCTCGATGTAATACCAAAAATTAAATTTGACGATAAGGTTTTTCTATTAAAATACTATCCAGGACTTGCTCCATCATTAATAGAAAATGTACAAAAATTAGGATACAAAGTAATTATTATAGAGGGAACTGGACTAGGTCATATTAATAAAAATTTCTTCTCTTCTCTAAAAGAAGTAATATCTTCTGGAGTCTTAGTTTTTATGACATCTCAATGTATTTGGGGTAGAACAAATCTCAATGTCTACGATACAGGCAGAGATCTAGAAAGGATAGGTGTAATATCGTTATATAATATGCTATCTGAAACTGCTACGGTAAAGGCAATGTGGCTTTTAGCAAATTCTAATAATTTAGAATATATTAAAAATAAAATGCAAGAAAATATTTCAAATGAAATTACTTCTATTACTCCTATTGTAGATGATGTAATTTCATAATAGTTAAAATTATACGTTTTTATCCATAATTGATGTGACTATTAATTTGAGTGAAATAATTTTAAAAGTTGGTTTTGAAATTCATCAACAATTATCTACTAAAAATAAATTATTTTGCAACTGTCAGTGTTTGGAAGCAAAAAATTATGATTCTGTTTTTTTAAGAAAATTACGACCTGCCCAAAGTGAACTGGGCTCATATGATCGAGCCAGTCTCTTCGAATTTACAAAAATGCGTACTATCAAATATCATTCGTCTTGTACTTCAAGCTGCTTGGTTGAAGCCGATGAAGAACCGCCACATAAAATAAATAATGATGCTATGGAAACTGCATTGATAATCTCTCTTGCTCTTCAATCTAATATTATTGATGAAATAAATGTAATGAGAAAAATAGTGATTGATGGATCAAATACCACTGGATTTCAAAGAACAATGTTAATTTCTTATGGTGGTCATTTGGAGGTGGAAGGTAAAAAAATAGGAGTACAAACTATTTGTTTAGAAGAAGATTCTGCAAAGTTATTATCAGATGATGGAGAGTATAGAGAATATGGCTTAGATAGACTTGGAACCCCATTAATTGAAATCGCTCTTGAACCTGTTACTGGTACACCAACAGAAATAGTAAAAATAGCTCTTACTTTAGGGAGACTTTTGAGGGCAAGTAAACGTGTAGCTAGAGGATTAGGAAGTATTAGACAAGATGTAAATATATCCATTAATAATGGAACAGGTATTGTAGAAGTAAAAGGAGTTCAGAGACTAGACCAACTCATCAAAGTAATAGAATATGAATCACGTCGTCAACATGGTTTAATTTTAATTGCTAATAAAATGAGAGAAAAAGAATCAAATAGTATTATAATTGGAGATAAAATTTTAGATATTACTGACATTTTAATAGATTCACCGTCTAAAATAATCAAAAAAATTCTTTCTAATAAAGAGAATGTTTTCACAGCTATAAGTGTTAAAGGTTTTAAAGGGTTATTTGGGTTTGAACCTTATCCAGATATAAGGATAGGTAAACAATTAGGAGAATTAGTGCGATTTTATGGATTTAATGGTATATTTCATTCAGATGAATTACCTAATTATGGCATAACAGATAAAGAAGTTAAAAAAATTTGTGAAACTCTAAACATTGATTCTTCTAAAGATGGTTTTGTTATCCTTGGTGGACCTAGAGAAAAAATGTCTATTGCAATTAATGCAATATGTGATAGACTTAATAATGTCAGCTTGGGCGTTACGTCAGAAACTAGAGCAGCTACGCTGGATGGAAAAACAATATACAGTAGACCTAAACCAGGATCTGCACGAATGTATCCAGAAACAGACATACCTTCTTTTAAAATAACTGACAATCTTCTTAATTCTCTAAAAGAAAAAGTTCCAAAATCTTGGAATGAAACTATTTTATCGATAGCAAAAAAATATCAATTAAATAAAAATTTATCTGAAAAAATTTTTGATTCTAGTTATTTTGAAATCTTTGAACACCTTACTAGTATGACTAAAATCTCTCCGTCATTTATAGCATCAAAACTTACTGAGGATATTTTAAATTTAGAAAGACAGGGTTATGATTCTAGTATATTGAATAATAGTATTCTTTTAGATCTTTTTAAAAGATTGGATGCAGGTCTTATTGCAAAAGAATCAATTAATCTAATTTTCGAAAAGTTGATGAGTAAGACTGCAAAAAACATTGATGAATCCATTAATATTCTTGGGATAAAATCAGTTAGTGATGAAGAACTTCAACAAATCATAAATAAAGTTATGGAGGATAATATTTTGATTATACAAGAAAAGAAAATGGAAGCTCTAAGTACTTTGATGGGAAAGTGTATGATTATTCTTCGTGGTAAAGTTAATGGAAAAAAAATTCATGATTTAATAAATAACAAATTACAGGTCATATTATCAAAGAATTAATAAATTTCCTAGCTCTATTATTTCATTTCAATTAGACTATCTTTAAAATTCTAAACTTGTTTATGATTGAAATTATGAAGAGTATTTTATAACATTGCTTATTTTATACTTTAATAATTTAAAAGAACATATTTATTATTCATTATTCTTTTGCATTCAATTTTAATATTGATATATTTAAGATTACAGATACTTCAATAGATAATGTTTTATTGTAATATATTATATTATTAATTTTGTTAATATTGCTCTTTTATTGTACTTTTATGTTTATAATATTTAGAGACTATATTAGTAAATAATAATTATTTTTATTCTGTTTCCGATTAATATAAGAATAAGTAGTTTAATTATATACTTATCTATGGATAAAAAAACAAAATCCAGTAGTAGAAAAATAAATAAAAAATCTACATCACCAAAAAGTACAAAGAAAAAAACAACAACAACAACAACAACAACACCAGCAAAGAAAGCAGCAGCTACAAAAAGAAAAACAA
>JALDXL010000014.1:0-22459 GCA_032155045.1 Nitrososphaerales archaeon | reverse complement strand
ATTCTGAACATGGCCTTCTAAGGGATATATGACTTCCTTAGTAGGCTGTGATTGTAATTAATATACAAAAATTTTTTATATTTTGATTGTGTATATAATATATTCAGAAATCCAACGCATTATCATCCATTGGCCTTCTGTTTGTTTGAACCTAGTATTGAATAATGGTTCATTTTCCATAAACATGCAGAAGGCTTTGTAATTGTTAAAATCTTTTATATTTCTATGTATATAGTATCATATCTAACTCGGCAGAATAACAACATCCTATTGCAGAAAGAAACAATATCAAACAACAAACCATTTGACTGGGTTTCAATGTAATAAGTACGAGAATGGCTATTCTGATCAGACGACCGTTCTTCTACTTATTTTAATTAATTAATATTCATTTGTTTATTCTTACTAGTAACCTAGATAACATATAATTTTGATTAACTGACATACAAATGACATAACATATAACACTTTTCCTTTTTTTCTCGTAGTTTTCGCCTAATTCTCGTTTATTTAGAATGAAATTTAGAATATTGGTTCATAGGATCTGCAAGTTATTCAATAAAATTTTTATCACCGATTAGAGAATTATCATCATAGTTTTCGATATTAACTAACATAAAACGAAATCCAGTCTATTAGAGTTTAGTATTTCAGATCCTGAATACGTTGATATATTGAAAAAGTACTCGGCTTCTACGATCTTAGTTGTCTTTTACCTAACCAAACATAAATTTTTTATAATACGAAATGAAAATTATGAAAAAATTACATATAACAAAATACTAATACAGTTTAAAAAATAGTTTTTGCCATGTACAGATAATATATACCATTGGAATATTATATAGGATGTTCTGGATGGAGCTATGATGGATGGAAAGGATCATTTTACTCACCACCAGACCTAGATAATAAATATTGGCTTTCATACTATTCTCAAATATTTGATTTTGTTGAGGTAGACTCCACTTTCTATAGAATTCCATCTCCTTTAATGGTTAATAACTGGTCTAAAAGAACTCACGATTCTTTCAAATTCGCAGTAAAATTTCCCAAACTAATTACGCATGATAAAAAATTGAAAGATGTAGATAATGATATAGAAAATTTTTATAAAGTAATGAAACCACTATATGATAAAATACTTGTATTTCTGATAAAATTGCCTCCATTCCTGCAAATAGCAGAAGGTTTGGATTTAATAAAAAGTTTAGAATATCTGTTGGACCCATCATTTAGGTATGCTATAGAAGTTAGACATCATACTTGGTTTAACGAATTATTTTATAACTATTTGAAAAAAAAGAATTATTGTCTCGTATGGAGTCAACAAGATAGTTTAGTTACTCCACCAGTTTTAACATCTGATTTTATATATCTGAGGTTAATAGGAGATAGAAGCATTAATGAAATAGATTTTGGTACAATAACAAAAGATAGAACCAGAGAAATGCGATTATGGGCTAGCATAATAAAAGATGTCCAACAGAATGAAAAAAATGTTAAAACTGCGATAATTGCAGCAAATAATCATTATGTTGGTTTTGGGCCAATGACTATAAAATTAATTTCAGAAATGATTGGTTTGGAAAAAAAAGTAAAACCATTTCCAATTGAAGACTACAAAATAGTAAATAATAGTATTAAGACAGATTCAATCATTAAAAAACAGTGGAATGGCAAAATAATTTTTCACGTAGATATAAATTCATTTTTTTCTTCTTGTGAAGAAATCAGAAATCCATTATTAAAAGGAAAACCACATGCTGTAATAATGACAGATCAAGATAATAATTACATTACAAAAGGTGTAGTAGCAACATGTTCTTATGAAGCCAAAAAACTTGGAGTGCAATCTGCAATGCCCTTATACAAAGCATTAGAGTTGTGTCCAAATTTAATATTAAACGCAGTAGACAAAAAATTCTATAAGGACATCTCCGAAACAGTCATGAAAATTTTAGAAGGATTTGCGGATACTTTAGAACAGGCGAGTATTGATGAAGCGTATTTGGATTGTACAAATAAAATTACTTCTAAGACCAATATAAATAATCTAACAACAATAGAACAATATGCACTAGAGATTAAAAAAATTATAAAAGAAAAATGTGGGGGATTGTTAACATCAATAGGTGTAGCATCAACAAAATCTGTTGCAAAAATTGCATCAGACTATCAAAAACCAGATGGTCTAACTATTGTATCAGTCGATGAACTGAAGGGTTTTTTGAATTCATTAGACGTTGAAAGAATTTCAGGTATAGGAACAAAAACACAAAATATTCTGAAAAAAGAGATGAATATTAACACCATAGGCCAATTAGCGAATACTGATGTTCAATTTCTAATAGAAAGATTTGGAAAAAAGATAGGAACATGGATGTGGCAAGTTGGAAATGGTGAGAATAATGATCCAGTTATCCCAAGAGGTGAACACATTTCTCTGAGTAGCGAATCTACTTTGGAATCATTTACGTTAAATAGACAGATCATTAAGCAATCTCTCTATGAATTGGTTGATGAATTATTTGAAAGAATAGATCAAAACAAATATCAATTTAGAACAGTGGGAATAAAACTAGTAAGAACTGATTATAGTATCGAAACTCGAGAAAAATCATATACTAATTACCAACATGAAAAAAAGAGTATTGAATCTATAATAGAGGAACTTTTAAATAAATTTAATCTGGAAGAATGCATATCACCATCTCCATCTTCATCATCGTCGTCAAAAACAACAACAAGTAATAATCAAAAAAAAACTCTGACTAAAAAAATAGCACACATAAGGAAAGTTGGATTAAAAGTAACAAATTTGATATCAAAAAATAACAATAATGATGATAGTCAATATAAACAAATGACATTATTAGATTTTGTGTAAATTAGATATAATTTTTAGTTTTACTTTTATTTACTAACTATATTTTTACAAAACCAACGTTATATTAATTATTTTTGTAGTATCATGATTAAATATGATTCATATTATTCATTCTGAATATGTAATTTGATATATTCCTTTATCTGTTTAATTTCATTTTCACTAAAATCTCCTCCTTGATTATTCCAATAGCTTTTCCATTCTTCTTGACCTTGTTTTAATGTAGTAATTAACTCTATTTCTACAGCATCTAGATGAGAACAATTTTCATATTCTATATTTGGGTTCGTATGTACTTTTTCCATAAGAATTTCTGTTTCTAAATTTGTTTTGATTATTTCTGTCATTTCTTTGGATAGAGATGTTAAAGCATTTAACGCAGAATCCCCATGTAGTTTATAATTTTCTCTCAATTTTTCTCTATCTTCTTCATGGATATTACCTATTTTAGTCAATTTGGCATTTTCAAATGAACATTTGATAGTAATACGTTCTTGTCCTTTAACCTGGGTTAAAGAAGTTATCAGGAATGTAGATGACAATAACAATATGATCAATAGACTAGATTTGACTAAAATATTCATATTATGAAGTGATCTATAAATATTATATTAATAAATTTTTAAAAAAATTTAAAGAATAAAACTTCTATAAATATTATATTAGAAATTATCATATAATGATATTTTTTATGTGGTTCTAACTCTTATATTTGATAGTTTTATGGATTGTTTTATATATTCTACATAAATTATTATATAAATATAAACTAAATCTATTATAAACATGCAACAAACATGTACTAATAATTTCATAATAATAATGAACATTACATTTAATATCTATCATGTAACTTTCAAATTGTTGTATTGTGGTTCAATCTAGCTATGATAGAATATTTCATTTTATAAATAATAATCCGGGATCTCACTTTCGTAAGATAAAAAAAAGAAGTTAATTTAGCTATGGGTACTGTCCAATATCAATTAAATAAATTAGAAAAGAGGGAAAAGTTGTTTCTATCAGTAAAAATATTTTCAAATTTTACTACCCTGTTGGAGAGATACTTTTATATATTATTGACAAAAAAATCCGACAAGAAATGATATGATAAATGATTTAAAAATATCAAATTCATCACTTATTTGGCATTTGGAACGATTAATTTCTTATAATTTAATTAAACTCTTGTAATTATAGAAAAATATCTTATAAATGAAAGGATTATAAATATTAGAACGAAATACTTAATAAAATATTATTGTGAAACATACTTGAAAATCCAAGGCAAAGAAGGATAGATAAATTGATTCGATATTTTAGATTAATATGATTTCAAATTTAAATGTATATTTTTTTGGTCATAATTCAAATACTCAGATACCTCTTCTAAAAAGAATAAGAATTGACTATAATTATATAAAACAATGAATAATTCTTATATAGATAATTTTGCCATCGCAATTTACAATCATAGATGCTCCATCAATTTTAGGATTACGACCAACTGGAGTAGAACATCTACCTGACGCATTAAAAGCGGCAGGTTTGATGGAGAAACTAAATGCTGGTTATGCAGGGAAAGTTTCTTCTTTGCCCTACAATTCAGAGCGAGACAAAAAAAATCTTTTGCTAAATCCTAATTCCATCAAAGCATTTTCACTACAACTTGCAGACAAAGTTTCTTCTGTTATTCTTAATAAACAGTATCCAATTGTATTAGGAGGTGATTGTAGTATTTTGATTGGAAATCTGCTAGCTTTACGGCGTTTAGGAAGGTATGGATTATTCGCCATAGACGGCCATGCCGATTTTTATCAACCAGAAGCATCTTTAACAGGAGAAGTTGCAGATATGGACCTCGCAATTGTATCTGGTCGAGGTCCAGATATTTTGTCTAATATTAATAATCTTAAACCACTTGTACGTGATCAAGACATAATATTATTTGGATACCGTGATAGAGAACAAGCATCAATTTTTGGTAGTCAAGATGTTCGGGAAACCAATATTCATTCATTTGATCTTACGTACATTAAACAAAGAGGAATTAAATCTGCTTTATCAGAAAATTTTAAAAATCTTCTAAAGAATGAACTTAGTGGATTTTGGATACATATCGATGCCGATGTATTAGATGATTCAATCATGCCAGCGGTAGATTATCGTCTAAATGGTGGTTTAAGTTTTCAAGATCTAAGTGAGATTTTGAAAATCCTAGTAGGTTCAGGTCGCAGTGTTGGAATGGATGTTACTATATTCAATCCCAATCTTGATCCTGATGGGTTGATAGCGCTTAGATTTGTTTCGAGTTTAATAGAAGGTATATTATAAAACATTCATTTTTATTTTTATCTGAAAGTATGTAAATATAAAAGATGACACAAATTTTGTATTCTATTACATGATGAACATATTTTAAATTAATTTTAAAATATTAACAAGAATTCAGATTTATTGATAAATGAATTTCACTAGATAAAAAAATATCTATTTTTTACTTTCCCACAATGCAAAAGAGTTGTTCTCTGTATCGATACATACAGCGAAGAAACCATAGCCTTCGATTTCAGTTTTTGGCATTACAACTTTACCTCCTAATTCCTTTACCTTATTGGAATATTCATCTACTGATGGAACACTTATGTAATTCAGGTTTGGTTGTTGGGGATGTTGTCTCTTCATCAAACCACCTTCTAAATGGGAGGATTTTTCATTATTATCTTCTCTTGTTGAGGAAGTAGATATCTTCCAATAATCCATTGCTTCTCCGTCTTTTTTTACCTCTATCTTTTTTATGTCCCATCTAAATAATGCGGAATAAAATTGTCTTGCACGTTCTATATCGTCTGCGGGAATTTCAAAATGTACAACCGTTGGGATTTTATTCTCCTTTTTTATTTTCTTGTTATATTGATTTGACATTTTAATACTTTTTTCACCTGCCTGTAATTAGGTCAGATCATTATTTAAAAATTGGATCTGTTATCTCGGAAATTTTTTCGTTATAACTAAGACTGTCAGCTTCGTCTTCATATTATAATTGAACTTTATCTCGTTTTAAAAAAGGATAAGAATAACATTATGGATAATATTGTATGATTATTAAACAAAAACTGGCTATCATTATGATAGCAATATCTTCTCTTGCAATGACTATGACAACGACCATATATGCGGCTATAGAAAAAGTTGAGAACTATGCTGAAGGGATTTGCATACAGACATATAATGGTGATTGGGATGGTAAAGATTGCGACATTCAGGAAGCAGAAGATGAACAAAAATATTATGATGACATAGCCAATTTAGAAGATTCGATATGCAAAGAAGATATGGCCGAAAATGTGAGCTCTGAAGAGTGGATTGACCTTTGTAAAAATCTCAATGTATTCGAAAAATAACTAATCTTATTTACCTGATTAAAATTTAAGTAGTAGTAAATTAAACATTTTCACTTATTCAAATAATTTACTATGATACTATAAAATAATATCAGATTAAAAT
This sequence comes from Nitrososphaerales archaeon, assembly GCA_032155045.1. GTDB lineage: Archaea > Thermoproteota > Nitrososphaeria > Nitrososphaerales > Nitrososphaeraceae > TH1177. The sequence goes on along the minus strand of JALDXL010000014.1, from coordinate 16,062 downwards.
TTAGACAATAGTTACAATAAAAAATTAACAAAAAAATAAAAATAAAAATAAATTTTTTAAAAGTTAACAAAACTCTAATTTAAGTTTTGAAATTTATAAAATAATAGGATAATCCTATTATATCACGTTTATTGTCCCATGCATCCAAGGATGTAAAGTACAACCAAATTCAAAGGTACCAACTTTATCAAATCGATAAGAAAACACTTCATTTTGCTTTAATAATGAATCAAATAATGGTTTTTCTTTGCTTGTGACAGTATGAGGTGTTTTTTCTTCGTTTACCCATGTTATTGTTTCTCCTTTATCTATTATCATTTCATTTGGATTAAATGATCTGTGGGTTGCAGGATGAAAAGACCCTTTTGGAATATGAATAGTTATTTCAGATTTGTCATTATTGTGATTATTTATAGTTCTGACCCCATTTGATAGTTCTACGGTTTTTGAGTTTTTAGAATTTTCTGTATAACTGTTAATATTTGAACCCATTTGAGGATTTTTATTATTTATATTATTCATAGATTTTTCTTGTTCTTGAGCTAGTAGATAATTATTATTGTTTTCAAATTCCAAGAGTAAAGTTACTGAGAACATTAAACCTACGGCAAGAAAAATACTAAATTTAAGAACTCTGTTATTCATATCATATTATGGACAATTCTTTTTATTAAATACAAGGTATATGATATACCCGTTTGCAATTGTTTGTATTATGATTTCTCCATTATTTGAGCTCATTAATTTATGACATTAATCTAATATATGAAATATTTAGATGCATTATGTGTAAATAATGAACCTAAAAAATGAGGCGATAGGATTTAAAATCAATCTGATCTCAATCATGATAAAGAATATTTTTAGATTAAAAGTATTTGTAAAACCTATGTTAGAATAAATAAAAACTGGTTCAAATTTTAGTATCATCGGCCTATCATTTAAATTTTACCTTCTAGAATTTTATTTATTTGATCTGAAAAAAATATAATATATTTTGTTACCAAATAATGTCTATATGAGGAATTGAAAAATTACTGATTATCATTTTAGTGTTATAAAATACATAATTTAGATAATATCTACCATTGATGATTAATGCAGAAAAATAGAAAAATAGAGTATAGAAAGATCTTTAACTTATTTTCTCATATGTTTCAATTGGAACAGTTCCATACTTATAGGTAATCTCCAATTTGTCACCTATATTATAATTGCAGTTTGGAATACTTCTTGGATGATCTTGACTGTTAACAACGCATTCCCCGTTGCTTTTACTAATTATTGTCACCTGTTCGGTAATCGTATCAGGGAATAGATTTTGAATTGGCGTAATAAATAATGCAAAAACTAAAAAAATTCCTACTATGCTAATCCCAAATATCAGAGATAGTTGTTTATTCGAAAGTCCATGGTTTTCCCCAGCATCAACATCATAACCATAACCCATAATAATATTAAACGCAATTATCCTATAAAGTTATTATATATTAATAGATTAGCGAAGAAATAAAGTAAACTAAAATAACAAATAGATATTACCAAAAGAAGATTAATAAAATTAGTTTCATCACATGGGTATGATGCTATAATAATGTACATAATTAAATTTAAATTAAATATAAAGGATTAAACTTTTTCAAACATTAAAGTTGATATTGTAGGTAAACAAATATTTGTTAAAGCTGGGATATTTGTTTTATATATACAATTAATGAAAACAATCATTTTATTTTCCATAAATACAATAGTTAGATTTTAAGTATAATAGTAACATAAGATAAGATAAAATAAAGTTTTATTAACACAATAATGTTTAAAACAAGAGAAACAATCATGGACTAGAAGCAATTGAATAATCATTCGGGTTCAAGTTCAAAAGTTATCAAAATGATATTAAATACCTTTTACATCGATAACACAATAATGTAAGAAAGGAGGTTGATCATGTATTAACACTAGTAAGATTAGGCCAGATGGGTATTTTTTCATCTATCTGTCAACTATTCAAATTATAGAAAACCAAATCTATATTCATTGAGATAACCATCACTTATTATTGATATAAAAGACCCTTACTGTGCAATAATATCCAAATGTGAGTTAGATCGTGCGATTCCATCCTCTCCAATAATATCCACCAACATATGACTTTTGCCATCAATTGCTTTTAAAATTTGTATATAAGCGAAGTTGAATATTCCCCCTTCCACATACAAGATTGTAGGCTGAAATGTAGGGTCTGGCATTAAGAGAGGAGAGGACGGAGTACCATAAGTAAAAGCACTAAGAGGACCTGATATTATTTCATAGACATTTACTGAATCTCCGTCATTGTTCATATCAACATCATACTTGAGTATAATTGGAAAATGAACATCAGTAGTAACAAAGACTACATTTTTGATATTGTTATCATCTATGAATTTCATTATTTGTTTAAGCTCTCTTTCGAAACCTGTTTTTGATGAATAGTCAAGGCTTATACCATTAGCCCATCCATCTCGTCCAAATTTTGAAGAATTAGCACCAGTAGGAATGGACATTGGAACATCGCTACTTATAATTTTCCAAGTAGCATTAGAATGTAATAAATTATCTTTTAACCATGAGAGCTGTTCAGATCCTAACATTGTCTTTTTATTTTCAAAGTTATCAGGCATATCATTTCTACTTCGATCAGATCTCGCATCTAAAATAAAAAGATCCATATCGACTCCCCAAGAAAATGATCTATAAATCACATCATGGTTAATTGTGTTATTTCTGTCTATTGGAGAAAAGTTAAAGAATGCTTTTCTACCCTCTTGAACAAGATTTTTATAGCCTGTCCTATCCTGGTTTTCGACATTCCAATATGACCAATTTGCTCCGAAGTCATTAATTACCTCATGGTCATCCCATTGGCTATAAATAGATGTATTTTTGAGAAAGTTCTTCAAGTGGCCATCAGCTCTGTTGTATATCCAATGTTTAAGATAAATATCATGAATTTGTGTCGTATTATTCCAATTAATTTCAGGATCTTCAATCCCAAGAAAGTTTCCAGGAATGTTCTGATGTCCGTCGAGTCTTTGTTTTGGACAATCATCATCAGCATAGATCATATCGCCATTTTGAATGTAAAAATCTACTGATAATTCTATCATTTTTTCAAATATTGAATATCCTTCGTTTATTTCACGGCATAGTGTTTGACCACCGATATCCCCACCTACTATGAAACTAATCGGATCTCCTGACAAGGTTGGATCAGGTGCTGTAGTAAATTTTCCCATAATGTAGGAACTTTTCATGTTACTATCAAGACTTGAGAAAAATACCCTGTAGAAATAAGTTGTTGCTGAAGTTAGATTATTGAGTTTTATGTGTCCTATAAAATCGGTTGTACCATCTACTTCTTTTATTTCTAATTTAGAATTTAAAAATAGAGAGTTATTAGCAAATTCTATATTCATGTTTGAATGCTGATTTATTCTAGACCATATAATTACACTATTATTAGTAACATCACCACTTGCTACACCTTCCGTCATTGATAAACTCTGATTAGAAAGTTCTTCTCCAGAAATTTCATGCTTGTTAAAGAGAATCTCAGTAATAATTATAATTATTAGCAAAAATATTGATAATATATATAGTTGATTCTTGTTTATTCTAATCACAGAGTAGTTGAATTATAAGAGGTACATAAACTTAATCTATATCAAGATGTATACAAAATTAGAATTCGCTTTACTCAGGGTAAAATTATAGTATTAAATTCATAACATAATTTTGAACTACAGATTACTAAATAATCACTTTTTGGTATCCAAAAAATATAGACATAAAAATATTAATTTAATACAACATATCCTGATTATTGAAAAACAAAATCATTAGTAAAAACAACTGTTACAGCCCAATTTGAATAATTATACAGTAATTTGTAAAATTATGGTAATTGAAAATGTTTATGTTTGTGGTACTGAATTAATAAAAGATGTATTATCATTGATTTTCATTAGTCATTATACCCCCAAATCTATTTACTCGATATAATAGTCTCGATTTTAACTATGGATACTGATTCATTAAATAATAATAATCAGATTTGTAAAGGTATTAGTATTCAACGATAAATACTCTAAACTATAAAATGAATAGATGTATATTTGCGTATGTGAATAAGTTAATTGTATGAATTATAAAAAAGAATTTATTGTATCAAAAATAGAAAATTCTAAAGATAATAGTCCTTATGTTTATGTATCAGTCAATACTAACGGTCAATATTATCCCACTAGGAGACAGCAAGGTTTTCCAGAAAATCCATTTGGAGTTGCAGCAATACCTATTACCTCGTTAGATGATTTGAAGAATTTACCAAAGAAAATATCTGAAGCAATAGAAAATGCGTTTAGTGGTGGGAGAAACAATTTGTCATTAGAATTGACCACATTTAAAATGACAATCAGAGAATTTGAAGAATTAGACATTAAAATAGGAGACAAAGTTACTCTGGAAATTAATATATCTAATAATAACGATATTGAAGTATGAAAACGGTTTATTTTCATTCAGAAGTAATTTGAATTGTAACTGAATAGAATTATGAGATTCAATGTAGCCATACCGCGTTAATGGGAAAAAATTATTCCCTTTAGTGTTAAAGTACATGAATGAAAAACAGAAGCAAAAAGGTGACTTATGGTTTAATGTGATGTTTTTCGATTCCTGGTTGCTGTGGTTTATAAGTTATAAGAATAGTATCATTTACATTATAAGGACAATCTGTTATTGTTCTTGGGATTTCATCTACACCTTCCACGATACAATTAGGTCATTGCTTAATTTTTACTATTGCTTCATCGGTTATACTTCCACTAAACAGATTTTTAGCAGACGATCCCATTAAACCAAAGATTATTGCAACTGCTGCAATACCAAATATTAATGCCAATTTTTTTGGAGAGATAGATTCAAAACTCTACTTTGATCCTGTTTAAAAAATATATATAAATTCAATTTTTCAAATATAAATTACAGTAATTCAATCGATATAGTTCTTGGTTAGTTTCTGCTATTGTTATAATCGCGTCTGCTTTTTTAAATGTAAATCTACTTGATCCCACGGATCATTCAATTTTGTTAAGCTCTGCCATAAGAAAATTTATCCGTAGGTTTATCTGATAATTGTCCTATTTTCTTTTCTTTAATTATTGTCCAAAAGCTCATTAGTTTGCAGCCATTTTTGGTTTCATATTTTCTTAACCCATGTATTTTATGATTTAACTTCTTTCCATTACAAAAGTTAATGTATAGAAGAGTAATAGCTAAAGTTCGATATTTGAAACTTGGTTTTAAAATGAAACAGATAATGAATTGTATAATCAAATTTGAAAATCATCGTACAAGTAGAATGTTTTAATAAAAAAAAGAGATTCATACTATAGAATCACTATTTATCGCTCGTATCTGATCAGTATAAAAAAATAATTTAGTGACAAATAATTTCAGTTCAAGAAATAATAGAGAATTCGTCGTGACATTAACAACTTAAATTTAATAATAAGAAAATAAATAATTTTATATCATAGAATGAAATTTAAATAAAGTTATTGTACAAATTAGTTATTAATTATGACTTTTCAAAATCCAAATACCGATTCTTCACATAATGAATCTATCATATCACAGTTTACAAAGCAGGCTATTCCCTTTACCCAACTATCAGAACATTCTGATCGTTACGGTTTAGAGTTAATAATGGAATTAGCGAAACCACAGAAAGGCGATATAGTACTAGATGTTGCATGTGGACCAGGAATAGTCGCATGTGAACTAGCAAAATCTGTTTCTCATGTAACTGGAATTGATATAACTCCTGCAATGATTGAGCAAGCAAAACAATTGCAAAATGAAAAAAAATTAAACAATTTAACTTGGAAATTAGGAGATATTTCCAAGATGCCATTTGACGATTCTTCATTTTCCTTAGTCGTAACACGTTATAGTTTTCATCATATACTTGAACCAAAAAAAGTATTAGAAGAAATTATACGTGTCTCGAAACCAGATGGAAGAATTGTAATAATCGATGTAACACCTGAATCTAGTAAAGCAAATGAATACAACAGTGTAGAAAAGTTACGTGACCCATCTCATGTAAAAGCACATACTTTTAAAGAATTAAGCGATATGATGGAAGAAGTAGGTCTAGTCAACTTGGAAAGTAAATGTCAAAATCTTGAAATGGAGTTGGAGAAATTACTTGAAGCATCTTTTCCTCCTAATGGGAATAAAGAAAAAATTCGGTATTTGTTTAAAGAAGATTTACAAAAAGATAATTTAGGAATGAAAAGCTTTCTTAAGGAAAATGAAGATAATAAGAAAATTTATTTTTATTTTCCTATATCTATGTTAGTAGGATACAAAAAATAATTTTTTTTAACTAATTTAAAATCGAAAATTTCAATTTTATATTTCAGCAACATCCAAATTATATTTTATATTAAAATCCAAGAGAACAAAATAAAATAATTTTGAATCTAGATTTAATAATAATAAATTAATAATTTATCTGTAAAGGAATAATTTATTATATATCATCCCGCGATATTTTTCTGACCAACAACTTTAGTTGGTTTTATTTTTATTATTAATTCTCCTTCTGAACTATTTCTCTTGCCGTACTCGTCTGTTTTATCTTTACCAATATATTCTTGCTGTTATTTTAGCCCATTTGATGAGTTAGTTTGTTTAAACATTAATTAGTTCTTCTATACCATCAATTTTAACAAACGTATAAAGATGATTTTAATCATCTACGCATAAACTAACAGAATTTTCACGTCGAATATTTGTTACTTTTACACAATTCTTATCTGTAATAAATATTATATTACCATCTAAGGTAACCCAAAATAGGAACTACATGTGATGTCCCATTCTTGTTAATTGTTCCGAGTAATCCAGTAAAAATCCCTATTAAAAGAAAATGATAGATTTAATCTTTAGTCAATTCTGGCATTGCCATTAATTCTAGATATAATCAATATAAATCATATCTGAAATTTAATTTATATTGAGTTTTTGATTTCTGAAGATCCATCCAAATCAATCACAACAAGAATTAGTCAACTGAATAAATCTAACTGCTACAGCCAAGAATACAAAGTTCAAATAATTTTTAAAAACTTAAAAGAAATTGTTTATAAGTTAATAAAATTACTGACAACAGTAAGATATACTTGAAATCTTGAATGTAGGTAAAATTTATTTGAATTTTTCTCTTAAATCAAAATATTGTATTAAATATATCAAATTAAATCATATTTTATATTGATATGTCTTGAGGTAAAATAATAGTAAATATTAAAATATTCATATTACAATAGTCAAAGATTACATACTGACATTAAAAAAATCGTTTTTTGTATTTTTGAAAAATATACTTTAAATTACTCCTAATGGGGTACCGAGAGGTGGCAATGGAAAAGCACGATCAATTGCATTAATATCATCCTCTTTCAGGTACCATCCAACTCCGCCACTATTCTCTTTCATTCTTTCCTGGATCGTAGTCTTTGGAATAGTAAAGGTAGATGGATGTCGGGTAAGAAAATTCAATGCTACTTGTCTAGGAGTTCGATTATATTTTTGACCTATTTTCGTTAATAGTTTTCCTTTTACACTTTCAGAGGATGGAAAGTTACCATGTCCAAATGGAGAATAACCCACTACAGCTATTCCTTTGTTGTTACAATATGGAAGCAATTGTCGTTCAATCCCACGGTCTAGTAAATTGTAAAGTAACTGATTACATGCAATCCGTTCATTTTGTAATACTTGTTCCACCTCCATTAAATCTTTAACATCAAAATTGCTAACACCAATGTATTTTACTAATCCATCAGATACCAATTTTTCCATAGCCCGCATTGTTTCCCTAATGGGATAACTACCTGGCCAATGAAGCAAATATAGGTCAAGCCACTCTGTCTTTAAGCGTTTCAAAGTCCTTTTACAAGCTTTCAACGTTCCTTCATATGAAGCATTATATGGTAATACTTTGCTTACGAGAAATATTTTATTACGTCTTCCTTCTATAGCTTCTCCTACTAACTCTTCTACATGCCCGTTTCCGTACATCTCTGCTGTATCTATATGACTCATACCTTGTTCCAAACCTTGTCTTATGGTTTCTGTCGCTCTTGATTCTTTAGTAGAATCACCGTCAATCATCCAAGTTCCTTGCCCGATAACTGGGACTTTATCGTCACTCCAACCAAACTTACGCAGAATCATTTTATTATACTATAACTACTAGAATTTTTTAAATTATAATAATGAGTTAAAATCATTTCAGCTATAGCAATGATTTTTTAGCATCAATAAAAGAAGGTATTATTCACACAGTAAATTAAAATAGGTACCTGATAAAGAGAAAAAAGCAATTAACAATTTATACATATTAAAATTGTTTATTTGTAAACAAATAGTTAACTTTAACTTTTCAGTACTTTTAATATATAATATATTTTATTATATCAAATAGTATCTACCATAAAGATATGTTTATCAATATAGTTTGTTAAAAGATCAAGTTAAGGCAGTATTGTTACCTTAAATATACTATATAATTATTGATATATAACAGATCAATACTAATCTAAAAAATTTGAGAATTCTTAGCACAAATTCTTATCAATTTAAAAGATCCACAATCAAACTATTTAATCATAATACTTTGATAATTCTACAGAACATGTTTGCAAGTGAAGATATTATTGAAATTCCAAGATTTTAGAATTCGATTAAAATTTTAAAACATAAATATGTATTATCAATATTTTATTCGTGATTGAATCATCCTATTATTTTTGTTTAAGGATTAATTGGAGTGATTAATCCAGATCTAAAGTACGAAGCATGCCATTCTAATCCATCAATACATTTAATAAAACACAATAAAAGTCCCACTGATAAAAATCAAATACTTTTCAAAGACTATTTTACTTTCCGAGAGGATTGATTAATGACCTATGCAGGTAATAAATATTGTCAAAAGCGATATTAGTATTGCTAGTTAAATCGTAAATAAATGATATTTTAAAGGTATATACTGAACCTAGTGAATCCGAGAATATATAAATTCGATAATTTTTATATTAAAAAGCAATATCAATAAAACACGAGATTGAGTGAAGAATAAAGTTTGATATGAATTAATAACTTGATAAATTTAAAGAGGTAATTATATAAAAATACAATCCAGTCATTATTCTTGGATTAAGAATATAGGAACATAATAATCTTCAAAGTAACCTTTGTCTGACTATTTAAAATGACTATGTTAAAAGGCATGTAATCGAACATATAACAATACTTATAAATTATTCTAATCTAAGACAATTTATACGATCTTAACGTTCTTAATAATAATAGAATAATTAACTATACTTTTATTTATAAGATAGACAACGAAAATTACTTGAATCCGTTATTAATGATGTTGAATATTTATAAAATAATGAATAAAACTAAAACTAATACTGTTATTAGTTTAGGATTAAAGAATAAAATTATTCGTATTGCAACTCTATTAGATAGATTGGCAAAATAAATAACCTATTTTAAGTTTTTAGGCAATAGTATGTTTATTTTTCGTCTTGATGAATAATCCCTAAAAATAGCGATTCTTTTTGATAATTATTATTTACAGATATAATTCTAGTCTAAATTAGCAGAGAAAACTACTATTTATTTTGAAGATTAAAAAAAGTAGATGATTATATCTAGGGTTCTGTTATTTTAATCTAAAATATTAATTAAATTGAAACTAATTCTATTAGAACTAAATATTACTAATAAGTTAGAAGATTATAATTTATCTCATTTGACTAGATATCAAACAACCGGAGAATATAGGATAATAATAATGGATGATAAATTCTAAGATTCTCCGGTTCGGTCTACACTTGATTTTAGATTTACAAGAAATTTTTTATTATTTATATAAGTATGTTAATTTTTGTTGAATATTGATTTAATATTTGTAGTTAATCAGTTAAACTTCAAGAGAACGATTAGTATTTATTAATACTGCATGAAATCATTCTCCGAAAGATTGAAACTATTTTCCTATTGCAAGAAAAGTTAGTCGACTAGATGATTTAAGAATTAAGACGAATATAGACAGTAAAATGTTAAAGGAAAAATGTTCTACATGCAACAAATATCCGGAGAATAATGAAAGGATGATATATCACTAGAATATTCTCCGCTTATACATATGACGTTGGTTATGATAAGAAAATCTTGATTATCTATAATAATTTGAGATAATTTTTGTTATTTGGAACAAATAATATTTCCATTTAGTCTTGACTTAGGATATTGTCCTACTCTATTTTTTATCCATCTCTTTATAAGTTCATAACTTCTTTTTGCTATAATTGTAATAAATTCTATAATCGCTCTTACCATTTCATCTTTGTAATATCTAACTTTTTATTCACAAGTTCAACAAATATTTCTTCATATAGTTCAAAAGAAATTCGCATCTTTTAGTTTTTTATTTATTATTTTTCAATCAGTCACTAAATCAAATATTTAACCTTTATTTTTATAAATTTATAAATTTATTACGCTAGTGATATTAATATAGAATATAAGTAAATTATATTCTAGGCGATTTTCATTAGCTCTACCACATTTTAAAGTAGATTATTTTTAATTATTAGAGATATAACAAGTTCAGAAGAAAAAAAGAAACTAAAAATAGAAAAACAAGGCAATTCTGCTAAATTGAACACTAATATTGTCTAAAATAGAATTTATTGCATCTAATTGAAATGGTTGATTTTAAAAATAGTAATTTTAATAGCCTTAGCAACTATTATCGGATTATTTAAAAATTACTATATAATTATTATTTCTGTAATTGGTGTAACATTATTTTTAATATTTAAGAATAATAAAAATACACTCTTATTAATTCTAATATTTGGAATTTCCATAATAACAATTACAATAGTGTCAGAATTAACAAAGATAGAATTTCTACCATTTTTTGCTCCTATCGAAGAAAAAAAAGATAGAATTTATCCAATTTATCAAGCTAAGCCAGATGGAGAACATTATAGATTCAATAATAATAATCCAAACGATTTGAAACAGATAGATGAAACACAAAATAAAGAAATATTTTCAGAGAGAAATTCAGACGGAAGTTGGAAGATTAGTAAGGGAACAACTAGAATTGATATTTCTACAAAACAAACAGGTATATTATCCCAAGAAGAGATGATGAAACAAATTAAAACATGGAATTTTAGTAAATTAGATAAACAAGGATATTGGTTATATCCAGGCGATTTCAAGAATATTGAATTTACTGTAATATTAAAAATGATGGAAGCAGAAAAAAGTGATCAAGCTATATCAGTAGTTTCTCGTTCTATTATACACGATAGCAAAGGAGAAAAAGAAATTAGCCAATATTCAAACGCATATTGCGGCGGTTCAAGCTATCATAATAATATTTCAGAAGATGGTAAATTACAAATGAAAAAAGAACAGTATCATGTAAATTATTTAGTAGATAAACCGAATCAAGAGAGCAATTTAGGTAGCCTTTATAATAAAAAAATTGGGTTTAAAGCAATAGTTTATAATTTTAATAATAATTCAAAAGTAAAACTTGAAAGTTTTGTTGATCTAAAAAATGAAGGTAAAGGGCCTTATGTCAAAGTTCATGATAAAATTGATGCCGGAAAATGGGGGACTGATTCTGGAAAGGCAAAGATGGATGAATGTGGAGCAAAAACAAAAGGAGCCATTATATCATGGGGATCTCCTAAAGTTATTTTAAAAACAAACAACCTTAATTTTGACCTATATGATTTAGAAGTTACAGAAATTATTCCACCGTAAGAAATAAACCATAAATTGATTTTTCATTAGATATATATTAGATATATATCTCTCCTGCTGTAGAGATTTTTTCACAATAAATTCATATATAATTTTCTAAAATCTGATGTTTTATCATATATGTTATTTATTTAGTTATTTAAATGAAATCAAGATTAATATTATTGATCATGCTAATCAATCGTTTCTCTTTTGTAAATTATAATTATGTGCTAAAATTTTTAATAGAATTTCAAGTTAATTTTTTTTGCATCTATTAACAAAGTATATGAGATAACTAGAAATGAAAATGCAGTTCTATTTGATATTCAATATGGTGAATAGGTCATAATGGTAAGGGTATTTATGCTATCGTTAGAATTGTGTGTAGAATGATAATATGAAAAAATAATTTTTAATTTAATATACCAAACAAATTATTATTTAAATTGGTCAATAAAATTTAAGGTTAGAAAAACCATAGTCTTCCATATGAGCCCTACAAACCCCTTATAGGACTATGAAAAGAATTGGTTTTCGGAGATCATACCTTTTAAAGAGCGAATACTAAATTCTATAGTATACCAATTTAGAAAGTATTCTACATAATGTTCTTAGAACGAAGTTTATTAATCCAAAAAACCATAGTCGTCTACCTAGGATCAGAAGGAAATGAAGTTGATATGAATATTACTTATTTTCAGTATGATTAAAAATGGTAAAATATTATTTATTAATTTAATACAGATTATTTAGTTTTATTTGGATCCTGTTATTTGCAAACAGAGTCTAGGACTATAGTAAGATCTGTTTAGATTTATTTATAATTGATCTAAGAAATAGAAATGCCACAATCCTCTATGAATGATATATAGAAACCGTGGAGATGGAGAAGGCTATGGCATTATTGAAGATACACATCGTCTTGGCTTACCTTCCAATCACTTGAAAGTTGGATGAATCATGATTCAAAAGGTATCATATATAGAATTAAATTTTTATTTATGATTTGATTAACTTTGTTAATTAACAAAGTAGAATAAAGTCATAGCATGAATTTAGTTGGAGAAGAATAGTTACTGGAAGATGTGTCAGACTATGACAACAGATACAACTTGGTAGATGATTTCTACAAATAATATTTAATATAATTTGTTTTTTCTTATCTCAAGTTAGTCATTAGGAGTAGTCTAATATATCTACATTAATAGATTAGTCGATCTAATTTTGAAAAGATAAATTTCCTTTTTTATACAGAATATATTTATAGAAAAAATTGTCTAGCATTTTATTGAAATATGTTATTCAAATATACATTATATATACTTATGAAATATGAAAAATCGAATATTTTAATTCCATCTTCATATATTGTAATAAATAAATAATTTATATTATAGAGAGAATATATATTTTCTTATTCTGACTAAATAATTAAATTTTATATTTTAAATTTAAATGAAATACAAATTGATAATTATATAATAACTGAATTATGATATATTTGTTTATATAATTTTAAACATATTTTAGATATGATGACTTGATTAATTAGTTTTATTCATGTTTTTCATCGTATTAAGAATCAAACACTATATCTATTTACTAGATATTAAGATATACGACTTTCTTTGGTCATAAATTTATATTTTCAATGGCAGAAAATGTGGAACTATAAATTTCCCTAATTCTTCTAATACTTCATCAGCAGAACGTTTGCTATATTTAAGATTAAAAAAGACATGATTTACACCAATTTCCTTTAAAGCGTTAAGATGTTTTAATAATTTATTTCTTCCTAACCTAAACCCTAGATGAATGCGTTCGAAGTTCGCATCAGCATCTTTAACTAAATCGATATATAGAGATTGAGCAAATGGTTTAAAATTATTTTTAGTTTTTTTTACAGCAGTATTCCAATTGTTAACAATACGTTGTTGCAAAAGAATATCCCTAGGATACATTAACCAACCATCTGAATTTTCAGCAATCCAATCGATATTTTGTCTACTATATCCAGTAATTAGTAAGGGTATTCTTTTAGAGGTAGGCTTTGGTAAAAGATCGACTTCTCCATTTAAAAATCCAAATTTTGAATGATATTTTGGAAAACTATTATATAATTGCCGAAAATCATTAACTGCTTCTCTAAAACGTACATCCCTAAATTCAAAATCTATCCCATATGCAGGGTACTCAATGAGTCGATCTCCAGACGCTATCCCAAGTATCAATCGTCCATTACTTAGTTGATCAACGGAAAATGCTGCTTTTGCCAAATCTATTGGGTGTCTTAAGGAGAAGATTATAGCTGCAGTTCCTAAAGATATATCTTTAGTTTGTGCAGCCACATATCCGAGATAAACCCACGGATCATAAATTTGCCCTACATCTCCAAATTCAGGATCATAAAGTGGAACATCGCGAAACCATAATGCAGAAAATCCTAACTCTTCTGCACGTTGTGCTATCTCTATTTGTCTTTCCATTTTAGGAATTGCTCCTTCATAAGCTTCAATTGCAAATATCAATCCTAAGGTCAAATGTTTAGGTTCAAATATTCTATAATACGATTTATTGAAGACAGGCATCCCTAACAAAAATCAAACAAAGACTTTATAATTAGTTATCCTTCATGATATTATAAATAGCTCTTATTTTAAGAATAAAAATAATTTTTTTCTCATTCATGTTTTGAGCGTTTTAAATCTACTACTATAATAAATAATTAAAATCAATAGTTAAAGTAGCAGAATAAAAAAAATATATTTATATTATTTTATAAGTCAAAACATAATTTGCATTGTTAGTGGTAAAACTCATTTTATTTGTACCAGAATTAATACTATTTTCTTTAACAACATAACTGTTAAAGGATTTGGTAGTACTCAAATTTTTTACTGACTCTTCATCAAAAAAGCTTACAATAGCTTGTTTATTGAATTGAATATCTGCATTTACCTTCCAATCACTTCCGTTAATCATTAATTCTGGTCCAAAAATATGAAATACGCCATTATCGACAGTAAGAAAAGTCTTTAAATTTTTATGATTATTAAAATCATTTTTACTGTAACTAAGATTCAATAAACGCAAAGTTCTCATAGATTAACTACAATTTTTAATTATTAAAGATTTTTTGTCTTTCCATATAAACAACAACTGAAATATTTAATTTTAATCTATAATGTATGAATAGATTTTTGAGGCGCCGAAAAATTATATAAAAAAAGAATATTCCCTCTATTATCATAGGATCAGATACAAAAGATGAAATTAATATGCTTAAGATTACTATTTCGTCTTTTTGTATATATCTATCGGTGTAGTTCTCAGGATTTTGCTGTATTTTTATTGTAATTCTTAGTAATTAATACAATTTATAATTAGAAATATTCATTTGTAATATAGAGACACCTTAAAAGAAGTAAAAGCCGTCATTTTATAAATACTTGAAAATATTTCAATGTTATTTTGACTATATAAAAAAATATAATTATTATAATTTTTGAAAGAATTAAAAAATAGTTAATTTTTAATGTTTTGTGTTCCTTATCCCCATCTAACTTCTATTGGTGTTGGATGTGTAATAATATCAAATACTGGTGATCTCTCTTGTGCAAGTTGTATCAATTTCTGTAATTCTTCTTTTGATGTATCAGCTTTTATATTAAATGTTACTTTTATTTTTTCATAACCATTTCTTATACTTTCATCTAATCCAAGAAAACCATGCAAATTTATATCACCTGAAAATAATGTTTCCACTTCTTCTATATTTATTCCTAAGGCTGCTGCATGATAAATTAGACTTGTTGTCAAACAACCATCAATAGCTGCCAAAACATACTCTACAGGATTCGCACCATGGTCTTCTCCTAATAATATAGGTGGTTCATCTTTTTCAAAAATAAAAGGCTGACTTCTTTTAAAATTTTTACATGCACCATAATATTCATTGATCTGTGTTCTATTGTGTCCACCATTGATCCATTTACCTTTAGCTTTAAAATTAAATTTAGCAATCTCAGGTTTTTGTTTAATTGCTTCAATTGTTCTAAAAAGACTGTCTACATCTATCCCATTTATGGCTCTGTTAAGTTAACGATAAATCTATAGCTGTGAATGTCTCTATTCTCATGTTATGGCAATAACATTTGA
>JALDXL010000013.1:0-23909 GCA_032155045.1 Nitrososphaerales archaeon | reverse complement strand
GGAAAGTCATTCCGCTCCTCAGGTGTTTTCGAAAGACCTTGATATCGAATCTCTCATCTATGTACCATCCATGTTGCTGTATCTGCCTTGAAACGTCTGGGTCATCTTTATCCAGAACCATTCTAAACGTGCCAAAATCATAGACGAATATATTTTTTAACATTTTTAGTGCACATACCAAAAATCCCATTACTGTTTGTGCCACCATTATATAAGATATTTGTTCATCAACAATCTTAGACTTAAAAAGTCTAACCATAGGGGTTGGATGTAAACTAATCTCACATTGGTTCCTTCTTATGGTAAGCGGATTATCAGTCATATGTAACCTAAAAAAAATTGAGTCTAAAAATTGTGTCAATTTTAGTTTGCAGACTGGCAAAAAGACAGTTGACAACTAGCAAACAAGCTAACTAACTTGACAGGTCTACATTTACTCCCCTACGGTCAATGGGTGGTTAAACAGTGGCATTATGGATATGGCTTGCATAATTCTGAGATATCTAAGAAAGACTATCACGTTACACACCGATGCAATGGGCATTCTATATCATGAGTACAATAAAAACTTGGAAGGAGGTACTAATAAAAAAGTTAAAGTACAACAGCAACCCAACCTTACTCACAATTTAGCGATTGCATTTAAAAGAAGATAATTGTAGATTACGCGCACCGAAACCAAAGACGGTGTGAAGCATCAGCGCAAAAGTCGGTGCGAAGGTATCATGTATGCACAAGCTTCAGACCTACAACTATCTAAAACATTTATCTGGATAACAAAATTCCGAATTTTCTTGAATAAAAACATTCAAGATAGAAAGCTATGATGATAATTCCCTATCAAGATTATATACTATATGTTATTGAAAGATCCTACGTATTGCAAATATAAAATAAACGTTGTTTAACAAACATGAATACCTCAATTATAGTCATGCTAGGCTTATTGGTAGTGTTACTCCCATTTGGTTCTAGCAATTTGAACAATGCAAATGCTATTGCTTCAGAAGACGAATATTACAATGAACAATATGACGAAAGATATGCAAATGATAACGATTACTTTGGTCCTGAACAAGAACGATCCTATTCATACGATGATGATTACAAATCTAAAGATAGAGATAGAAGCATAAGTGTTAGTATCACCGAAAAAAATTGTATCAATGTTAACAATAACATCAATGGAGATGTTATAGGAAATATCAGTGTTGGTAATAGTCAACAAACTTCCGAAGATAGACCTGATGAAGTAGGTGTCAATACATACGGAAATAATGGAGAAAGAAATTATGAGGGATCTAAAGATAAAGGAACTTCATGTGTAACCAATAACAATAACACTAATACCAATATTATAACAAATGCTGGAAATGGAACAAACGGTAATGCAACACTTTCTTGCGTAGAATGTTTCGAAGATTTCCTTACCCCACAGGAAATTGAACTATTTGAATCAGCCCAGCTAAGGACTATAGAAACTCAGTGTTTCCTTATCGAGTCTGGTCAAGTAGATGAAATTGCCACTAGAAATACATTACTAGGTTTAAATATATCTGAATTTACTGTAGATGCTCTGATAGACTGTCTAATAAAAGGAGGATTTATCCCTAACGATACATCAGGATTAGGGATGTCAAATCTTCCTACAGGATCTGGGCTATTAAATATTCCAACCGCTCCTTCAATGGCTCTGCCTTAACCCATTCACATTTTTTTATATCCTATATTTTTAACAAGTTCAGACTTCAAAGAGACAGACACAAAAGGTATTATTCAAGAAAGAAAAACGGTCAACAACTAATAAATAATCAATAGAAAATACTAAGCTAGTAGTTTACTCTCTTCTAGATAATTTAGAGAAATTTAAAAAAAATGATATTCAAATCCATCCACAATTAGAGAATTTTAATATTAGAAGGCGGACATAAATAGAAGATTATACAAGAATAAAAAAACTAGGGTGTTTATCACAATTCACCAAACTAAAAGAATTAGACTTTAATGAATAGATGATTTAAGAAGCTCTAATTAACTGTAATATTCTGCACTACAGTGTAAATGTATTCTAAATATATTTCGGTATTTTTTATCCTGTTCCCAATTCAACAAGTACCATAGAGTCTAAACATTCCCTACATAGCATTCTGCTCTATTTCTGTTGCAATTTGGTGTATTTGATTAATTTCCAAAGGAGAGAATTTTGGTTTTAAATAATATTCAAAAATTTTTTATATTTTGGTGATGTATATTATTATAGACAAAAACAGAATCTAATACGTTCAATTGACATTCTGTTTGAACTTAGTATTGCTCCTATTGAGTTGGTTCGTTTTCCAAAAACGGAAGTCCATCTGTGATTTATTAAAATCTTTTATAGTTCGCATTCTATATAATACTATGCTATATCTAGCCACAAATAACGTCTATTGCAGAAACAATATCAAACAAACATAGAAACAATTCGACCATTGGTTTTCAAAGTAAGAAGAATTGGCAAGTTATCAGACATTCTCCTTCCTCTCCTTCTTTGGTTAATTGTTACTAGAACTAATTCATTATGATTAATTCAATATGAAATAGATAATACAAGATAATTATGTAAGGAAGCATATTTATTTTAGCTTAATATACTATTAGTGATTTGTCAGATAATGACACTGATTCAAAAAAAATTATTGACTATAATATAACAGAAAACAAATTTGTAATAGAATATACTGTTTTATTTCATGACGGAACTTCGGACTATTTTATTGAATCAAAAGATAAAAAAAATGAAAAATTTCCTACTTGGGTAAATGATATTAAGAGGTTTGAAAGGAAATCAAAGAATAACAAGTAATTTGCTTATTTTCTATAAATTAAAATTTTGGGATCTTATTTAAATTTAATTTCAATTTTACCAAGGTAAAATTAGGTAACAGTACCTTAAAAAAATTTTTAATTCAAAACACAATTATTTATTATTAATTAATCAAAATAAAGATAATATTCTGATCTTCTTTAATTATTAATTTCATTAAGTTCTTAGTATAATATAGCAAATCTAATCTGATATTAGAATGAATACAAGAAAATGGCGTTTATTTTATAGGTCTTGATAACGTTATATATAATTGATAATATTCATGAATTTTCTATTATATTAAATCTCTATTTATAGAATTCAAAATACTCCAAGTGATATTAATTTACAAATTAAATAATAGGATCTTATCAGATGTTAAAAATTATAATTAGAGGTAAACATAGAATTTTTGATAATAATTTAATTAACCAAGAACTTACAATCAAAAAAAGTTTAAATCAAATTAGTAGAATTGTTAGATAATTTATGAATTGCCTAAATAGTCATTTATTTGATGATATCTATTATTTATCCCAGATTACATAATAATTTTCATCAAAACTATATAATGATAAGCATATGCTTTTAGACAGACACCAAAAAATTATAGTGTGAATTTTGTATTAGAATTATTATTCTATTTTCCTTTCACTTTAATCAGTATCAATTAAAGAATTCTCACCATATTCTTTTTTTTATCTTTGAGCAAATCATCTAATTACAAAATTATAGATTCAGTATCTTTTCAGAATTATGAGACAAAAATAACATCAATTATTATATAAAATCAAATTAGAGCAAACGAATTTTCAATCCAAAGCAAATAAATTTTATGCTTCAATCTATTTTTATAAAATAAATTTTAGTTTAACCTCCAGCAACCATAAATTGATCCCAATTATTTTGTTCATAATTATCTATCAACTCATTTAATAGGTCATCTTGATCAATATTTTTTTTTCTTTTTTCCATTAAATCATTCAATAAAGTATTAAATCTTCTGAAAGTATTATCTCTTATAGACAGGGTAGCCACGAATATTGTTTTATTGATTTTGATTTAAGATTGTTTTGCTATATAAATTAAAAAGATATTTTAATCTTAATTGAATAATTGACTAGGATGAAAATCTTTCTATTGCTTAAAACTCGTGATGATAAATTTGAAATAAAATTATACAACCAAGATATGACTTTCTTAACAGATACAGAAGAGAGTTTTGATGACCTATATACTTTGAATTTTTACTTACAAGCTTTACAAAAAAAATACAATTTTTATGAAACTCTTATCATTATGCATGACATACCACAAAATAAAGTAAAACTCTTTAAATTTAATGGCGAAATTTTCTTAGAATAACACCTTATTTATTATTGTACATAGATATCAACGATAAACAAACAATAAATTAATTAATCATTTTTAATATCAATGTACAAACGATGGGAAAAATAGCAAAAAAAGGTCGACTTTTTTTAGGTAAAAGAATTGGCCCTCAATCTGCTCGAAGAGCAAGAAAACCTTTGAGTGAAGACTGGATAACAGGTAATGTTCCTAATAGATATTATGTCAATAAACGAAGAAATAGAAAGATTCTAAGAGTTAGAAAATCTAAATCATAGTTAAAATTGTTCATTCTCAATTCGTTTTGACCAGAGTAAATTAAATTAAAGGCAATAATCCTGTGTACTAAAGGAGAGGTTATGAGTTTAATAAATTATTTCCCTTTTAAACAAATAAGGGGTGCTCAATCGAGTGTATGTAATGAGATTGAAAATTGTATTAAAAGTAATATAAAATATATTTTTCTAGAAGCACCAACTGGGTTTGGAAAAAGCCCTATTGCTATAACTCTAGCTCGTTATTTAGGAAGTTCTCATATTTGTACATCAACAAAAGACCTTCAAAATCAATATTCAACCGATTTCCCATACATTAAAGAAGCAAAAGGAAAAAGAAATTTTAAATGTATTTTAAGGGAAACGGAAGGAATAGATGAAACATGTGAATATGGACCATGTCAAAAGGATGAAAAATTTGATTGTGTATATAAAACTAGACTTTTAGATTATAAGGTTAGTGGTTCAGGGACAAAATATGAAAATATCAATATTGGCCAATTTGAAAAAAATAAGTATACTAAAAAATACAGTGAACAATTAAGATTTGACAATTTAGAATGGGAGCCATGCAAATATTTTCATCAAAAATGGATATCAACAAAATCTTCCCATACTATTTATAATTATAAATACTTTCTCTCTGATTTCTATTATTCCAATATTGTTAATAAAAGAGAATTAATGGTATTTGATGAAGTACATAATATTGAATCCGAAATTTCTGATTTTAAGAGTTTCATAATCAATAATGATAGCATTACGAAACTATTTCCAAAACTAAAATTACCAACTCTCAAAGAAGAAGAAATTGAAACATGGATCGATTTTTGTGAAGAATATAGAGATACCATTTTAAATTTTATTGAGGATATCGAGTTTGCTATTGAAAATAATAATATACGTGAGCCCTATACTGAAAAAAATCTAATTGACTGCATCAATAAAGAAAAGAATCTACATTTTGTTCTTAATGATATGAAATCTAATAAAGACAATTGGTTGGTAACAAATATAGACAGGAATTCCAAAGATTCGATCAGAAAGATAACAATTACTCCTCTAGATGTTTCCAATTACTTCAAGGAAATACTTGAATTGAGTAACTATGGGTTATTTATGAGTGCGACCATTTTAAATAAAAAACACTTGAGTAAACTCTCAGGTCTTTCTGAAGACGAAATAAAATTTATTAGGATAAAAAACTCTGATTTTCCTAAAGAAAATAGACCAATCCGTTTAATGAATATTGCATGGCTAAATAGTAAGAACGTAATAGACAATCTTCCTACTATTGCTAAAGCAGTTAACAATATAATGAGTATACATAAAAATGAGAAAGGAATAATACATACAACCTCTTATTTTCAATTAGAATTTATTAAAAATAACTTAAACAAAGAAAATAAAGATCGTCTTATCGAAACTGGACGAAATGCAGATAGGATAGAAATTTTACAAAAACATTCAAAAAATACGAAGCCAACAGTTCTTATATCTCCATCATTTTATCAAGGGCTAGATCTAAAAGATGATTTATCTAGATTTCAGATTATAGTTAAGATTCCATACCCTGATTTGAGCGATAAAAAAGTTGCTGCTCTTAGAAAAAAAGATATGAACTGGTATTTATGGAACACAGTAGTTAGACTAACTCAAACATACGGAAGAAGTATCAGAAGCAAAGATGATCATGCATCAACATACATTTTAGATAGTAACATAAATTATCTTCTTCGTAATGCAAACGGGATGTTCCCAGAATGGTTCATAGAAGCAATAATTTAAATGAATTAGCATTAGGTTACTTATATTGTTAAACATATAACATATGTGTTTATATATTTTCTATATAATTAGTTAGAGTCCTCTGGCCTTCTGATTTTTTTAACTCAGATACCTTTACTCCAATCCGACGCAACTTAAATAGATCATGTGTAGAAAGATATTCTAGAAATAATGCATCTACATGATCAATTAAATCATTAAGATTTTGTGTATAATTTTTTAAATTTTTTGATCTATTTGTAACTTCTAATTTATTATTGATGAATATCAAACCGACATTTCTAAATAGTAAACCTCGATGTCTTAATTCCGAATAAGTAGATTTGCAAAGTTCTAATAATACTGACCGAACATTTTCAGTATTATCAGAATATTGTTTTAATGTTTTAATTCTTGTTATTTGTTTAATTTGAGTTTTTTTATTGATTGGTTCCTCATTAATCCCTAGAGAAGATCGATGTAAATATTCACCATAATTATTTCCAAAAGTTTTTTTCAACGATGTAATATTTTTTTCTGAAAGTTCTTTGATAGTTTTAATTCCAAGATCATTTAGTTTCTTTTTATTTTTTTGCCCTATACCTGGAATTATACTAATATCTAGATTTGAAATAATTTGGATTGTTTCGTTTTGACTGATGATAAAAAAACCATTAGGTTTTTTATATTCTGAGGCTATTTTAGCCAAAAGTTTATTATACGATATACCTACTGAACAAGAAAGACAAAGTTTGTTTACGAGACAATTTTTTATATCCTTTACGAGAATTGTAGCCTCTTGGTAATTCCTACATATAGAAGTTAAATCTAAAAAACATTCATCTAAGCCAATAATTTCATAATTGATTACTTTTGATATAGATAGAATTAGACTAAAGGCTTTATTGGAGATAGTTTCATAATATTCATAATCTATTGGTAGAAAAACCACATTCTCAACATTTTTTAATCTAGACTTAGCAAGTTTTATTGATATTCCAGATTTAATACCATATTTTCGAGCCACATAATTTGAAGTACTTACGATCCCGCTGTCTTCAGTTCTTCCTGAAAACACACAGACCAATACAGGAAAATCTTTAATTGAAGGATTTCTATTTTCTTCACATTGAGCAAAAAAATAATCAAAATCAATGTGACAAATAATTCTTTTTTCAAGATTATTTATATTCTTTATTTCAAACATAGAATATGATGTATTATGCAGAGGTTAAGTTTAAACTCTATAAAGTAACGAAATTTAAGATAGATTTTTGTATTCCATATTCTCTGATAATATATTGGAAGATCCAGTAACTATTAACGAAAATGGTATAAAGTTAAATCCTCAAAGTATGGTACGAGAAGAATTATATCATTGTATCTATCAAAATCATATTTTCCTTTTTTTTAAAGATAGTGCAGATGTTCTTCATTGCTATGAAATTGACGATATTAATATAAT
Source organism: Nitrososphaerales archaeon (assembly GCA_032155045.1). Taxonomy (GTDB): domain Archaea; phylum Thermoproteota; class Nitrososphaeria; order Nitrososphaerales; family Nitrososphaeraceae; genus TH1177. Next base: position 16,204 of record JALDXL010000013.1, on the reverse strand, counting down.
TAAAAGTATAAAGGAAAATCCTGAGAATATTCACAATATACTAAATGATTTAGCTAAAACTAAGTCTGAAACTCAGGATTATTGAAAAAACATTATATTCTACTTTTAATGAATAATAAATTTAATGTCTTCAAAGAACGAAAATACAGATAATATTCGACCCAAAGCCAGCAACGAGATTTTCATAGGAAAAAAACCACTAATGGTCTACGTAACAGCCACTCTGGTTCAACTTGCTAATGAACCATTAGTAGTAATAAAAGCTAGAGGAAAAAGTATACCTAGGGCTGTTGATGTCGCACAGATTATAGTCAAGAGAATGGAAACACTAGGTTATAAGGTGACCACAGTTAAATTAGGTTCCGAGACTGTCCAATCACAAGATGGAAAGATGAGGAATGTCTCAACAATTGAAGTAGCTGTTTCAAGAAATAGCACTTAAATTGTTTTATTTTTAATTTATTAAATCGTTTTAAATCATATTTTTATAAAAACTTTATTGATATCACAAATTTTAGTTTCTCCGTTTTTTATAACTCCATAACAACCATCACCTATATTTACACATAATATTGACGTTTTATTTTGGGTGATAAGACTTCCCATCGTAAATTCATGAAATTTAACACCATCTAACACTATTTCATTACAATAATTAGATGAAATAACATCATTATCATTAGGTATAATTTCATATTCCCCAGGTTGCAACTTAACTTGTTTAGTTTGGATCCCACTATCTGATGTAATAAATGAGTATATCGGTTCCTTCCCAATTATTGTCAAATTTGACTTTGTTTCAACCATGGGACAATACTTTGAATCATTACATGCTAATAACGAAATACAAATTCGTTCAGAATTCATATCCTCTAACTCACAACTAAAGACATTAGTATTGATTATTACATTTGGTTGATTATTTAATTGGAAAGTATGAACAGATTTGTTTTCATCATTGTTTTTATAATAGAAATCGGATAATTCAATATTATAAGATGTGTTATTAAAGGAATCAATCCTAGGAGAATTTTTTTCGATGATATTTAATGGATTTTCATTGATAACCTCACCAAAAATGATACTTTCATCTTTTTGATATCCGATAAAAATAAATATGAATATTACTATTAAAAGTAGAAATTTTACCTGAATCATCAAAAATTTGTATTTTTAAAATATTAATCATTAATGATGATTTTGTTAGGAAAATACAATGTGATAATTCGGAGTTAAAATTCTTTAATTACATTTTTTATAACTTCAAATTTATATTTAAAAGAATATAGAAAAAGACGAAATAAAAGACGAATGTTTATAGCAAATTACAAAATAAATGATTATATTGATATTGTATTTTACAGAAGATGGTGGATTATATAAAATGTTCTTCTACATTAACATAAGAATAAAAATTATCTAATAATAAAAAATATAATACAGATTTAGTATCGTTAAATGTACTATTAATAATAATGGTATTTATAAAAAAATTAGAAATTTATGGTTTCAAATCATTTGGATTTAAAAATACGATAATCCATTTTAATAATGGACTGGTTGCTGTTACAGGACCTAATGGTTCGGGTAAAAGTAATGTATTAGATGCTATTATGTTTGCACTCGGTGAAAATAGTCCTAAAGCCTTACGGGTTGATAAATTTCAATCTCTTTTTCATGATACCCAAAATAAATCTCATAAATTAGTTAGAGTAAGCCTTACTTTTGATAATAATAATAGAGGAATTCCAATTGATTCAGATAATGTAACTTTAACTAGAGAAATGGAAGGTTCAGTAGGAGAGAGCCAATATCTGTTAAACGGAAAAAAAGTAGCCAAATCAACTATTATCGAACTATTGCAAATTGTAGTTGCGGTTCCTAATAAATTAAATATTGTTCAACAAGGAATGATTACAAGAATATCAGAACTCAATTCTGAAGAAAGGAGAAAAATTATTGAAGATATTATTGGCTTGTCCTATTTTGACGAAAAAAAAGAAGAGTCAATAAAACAATTAGATGAAGCTGATAGAAGACTCGATATAGCACTTGCTCGTATGGGTGAAATAAGAAAAAGGATTGATGAATTAGAAATTGAAAGAAATGAACAGTTACGATTCCAGCATATTGAAGATGATTTGAAAAAATACAAGGCTATAAAACTTTCAAATGAAATTAAAACAATCAAACATACTATTTCGATAAATAGTGTTGATTTAGAAACAAAAAGATTAAAACATCAAGATATTTCTTCTGAATTGACCAAAACAAGAGAAGAATTAGAAAAGGTAGATTTTGAAAAAACAACATTCATTAAAGAAGTTGATGTAATAAGTAAAGAAAAGGCAGAGATCAGTAATAGAATATCATCAATTGTATACAATGTAGAAAAGTCAAAAGCAATGTTGAAAGAAATCACTTCTAGAAGAGAACAGATTGATCAGAAGCTTAACTTAAACCTAATTTCACAAAAAGGGTTAACTAAAAAAGAACAAGACTTATCAGATCAAATTAATGTATTGGAAAAAGATGTCGAAAATTTAAACAAAAGAAAAACTGATAATATCAACGAATTGAAACTTTTAGACGAGAAAATATTAAATCAATCTGAATTAAATCAACACATAGAAAGCAGATCTCGAATGATAAACGATAGACTTTCAAAAATTATTCCACTATACAATAAATTTGAAATCGAAATTTTAAAAATAAATGAAAATAAAAAGGTAATCAAAAATTATTTAAAGGAAACAAATTTTCAAATTAAAAATTTAAAAGATATTATACTTTTAGAAATTTCTTCAGAATTAGAAAGAAAAATAATTATATTTGAAAACCTAAAAACAAAGCTAGAAAAAATCAACAAAGAAATCGCAATAATGGAAAAGAAAATAAAAGAATTACATACAACAATAGAAGAATCAAGAAATATTTTAAATAATTCTGATTCTGAGTCATTCAAGCTTTATGAAAAGAATAGAATTTTGACTGATTCGATGTATGAAGATTTAACAATTTCTAAAATTTATAAAAATAATCAGTTGCATATTGTAGGAATTGTTCATGACTTAATCAAATGGGATAAGTACTACCATAGACCAGTTATAGCTGTTGGATCTGAATGGATGAAAGCAATAGTCGTCAACAATGTAGAAGATATGATTGAGATAGCAGAATTTGCAAAACTGAACAAATTGCCTCGCGTAAAAATAATCCCATTAGATATAATCCAGTTAGTCGTAGAGAATAAATTATTAGAAGAATCTGATAGTGAAGATATTTCTGTAATAGGTAACTTATCTAATTTTGTGATATCTGATTTTCAGAAATTGGTAAGTTTTATCTTTGGTAATACTATTGTTGTAAGAACTGCCAGTGAGGCCTATAGGCTTTCGTTAAAAGGATATCGATCTGTATCAATAGAAGGTGAATTATTTGAATTACAATCAAAATCGCTTTTAATTGACTATAATTCTACCATTATCAATTTCGTTACTGAAATTAATCTAAAAAATGATGTGGAAAATTTACGTTTTCTTATCTTGAAGCTAAAGGATTCTTTATTAGGCGAAACGCAACAGCTAGGAAATTTGATAGATCACTTAAAAAATTTGAATGGAGAAAAAATAAGTTTAGAGCATTCTATTAAATATGAACAAGACAAAATTGATTTTCAAAGAGATTTATTAAATAGAAAAGAGACAGAACTAAAGGATTTAAAAGATTTACTTAATAACCGGATACACGAGTATAAAAAAACAATAACACATCTTAAAGAAAATGAAAAAAGATATTTTTCTATAACCAAGACTAGAAAAAAATTGGAGGATAATTTAAAGAAAATGAAACTTAATTATGATGGAAGTTTGTTAGGAAAATTAAACACAGAACGAAGTAAATACCAGAGTTTAAACGATTTTGATAATCAAGAGTTGCAAGCTGTTACAATTAACCTTTCAAAAATCAAAAATGAAAAAGATCTAATTCAAGAACGAATTGATGTATTAAATGAAGAAATTAAAATCCTCACAAAAGAACATTATGACAAAAGGTTATCAATCCCAGACTTGAGCAATAAAATTAAGAGTGAAGAAATAGATTTAAATGGTTTAAGAGATAAAGAACAAAATATTATCAAAACGTCTGGCAATTCGTACACAATACTACAAACCTACGAAACTAAAATGAAAGATCTACTAGAAAATGAAAGGAAACTGTCTCGTGAAAATAATTATTTAGAAAAAGAAATTGTTATTTTAGATAAAGAAATTATAAATTTAAGACAACAAGAGGCTAAATTAAATACAGAATTAATGTGGTTAGGATACAAGGAAATAATTAACGCTGATTTTGATGTTAGTGAGCTTTTGTCCAACCTCTCTGAAGAATATGAAATATTGAAGAGTAGAATAAACCTAAGAGCTGATGAAACATATGTTCAAATAGTTGATGGGTATAAAGGAATGTCTTCCAGAAAAAATGAATTGGAAAAAGAAAGAAATTCTATCGTAATTTTCTTAGAAGAGATTAACAAAGAGAAAAAAAATATGTTCCTGGATGCTTTCTCTAAAATTAATGAGGATATAAATTACATATTTTCTACCGTTATTGGTGGCAATGCATGGCTCGAAATTGAGAATCCTGATGACATATTTTCCAAAGGTGTAAGAATGATTGTTCAATTCAGAGGTAAACCAAGGCGAGATTCCACTGGTTTATCAGGAGGAGAAAAGACTATGGCTGCTACAATATTTTTATTAGCACTTCAGACTATTAAACCGTCACCATTTTATCTCATGGATGAAGTTGATGCTCACCTAGATGCCCAAAATACAGAAATACTATCAAACATTCTGTTCGAACGCTCTAAAAATAACCAAATAATAATGGTAACATTAAAAGATTCTACTATTTCAAAAGTAGAACAAGTATATGGAGTCTTTCCTAAAGAAGGTATTTCTCAGGTTATTAAATATAAATATCCTAAGAAACAAATAAAAGAAATATCCGTAAATTAAATAGAATTTGTCTATGATTGATCACGAAATAACTTTGTAATTAAAACATCTGATCAAATGATTTTGACAGTTATTTTTTAAATTAAATTTATCATCTTTAGTCAATAAAGGTTCCTTAAGTTTACATTCATCAGTTGAATACAAGCATTTATTTATAAATTTACAACCATTTGATATCTTTGTGGCAGATTCAGGATCATTTTTTATCTTTATTTCCTTATCGTGATTAGTGAAGTTTGGAATAGCAGATATTAGAGCTTTAGTATAAGGATGAAGAGGATGATTCAAAACTTGTTTAATATTTCCTTGTTCAATAATTTGTCCTTTATATAGAATGATTATATTGTCGCCTACATATTGTGAAGTAGCAAGGTCATGAGTTATATATAAAAATGACACATTTTCTTCATTTTTTAATTGTTTCATTAGTTCAAGTATCTGTATTCTTATAGAAACATCTAACATAGAAACTGGTTCATCAGCAATTATTAACAATGGTTTAAGTACAAGAGACCTCGCAAAACTTACTCTTTGTCTTTGGCCACCAGATAACATATGAGGATAACTTGAAGCCACTTCATTTGGATCAAGATTTACCTTTTTTAAAGCAGAATAAACATATTCTTCAATATCTTTTTTTTTAAACCCCTTTTTGTGTACGTCTAGAGGTTCTTTTACAATATCAAAAACCTTCATTCTTGGATCTAAAGATGCATAAGGATCTTGGAAAATCATTTGTACTTTGGATCTAATATTTAATAATTTTTTTCCTTGTAGTTTAGTAATATCAGTATTATTAAAAAATATGTTACCTGAATCGGAATTTATAGATCGCATTATAAGTTTAGCAAGAGTTGTCTTACCTGATCCTGATTCACCTGCCAGAACGACAATTTCGCCTCTAGAAATTTTAAAACTTATATTATCTATTATCTGTATATTCTGTGATTTTTGAAATCGAAATAAATTGCTAATTCCTCTACGTAAATAAAATGATTTGTTCAGATTAACAACATCGAGTATTACATCATTCAACCCAAATTAACGTTCCTTGTAAAAATAAATGAACAATAGTATATAGCATATAAAGTAAAAAAAAGTATATTAAGAATTTTCTTTCTTTATTCCAAAGATTCTATCAAAATAATCAGATGGCTCTTTCCCTATATCTTCACCTTCAGTTTCAGGAATTTTTGCCAACCTTCTTGCAATTCTCTTTTTATATTCTAGTTGCATTTGACGAGCTATTTGGATTCTTTGTGCCTGTGGAGAGCCAGCTCCATGCATGGATTCAGTCAAATACCCAACAGCATTTCGTCCTAATGTCATATTTTCAATGAGTCTTAATATTCTCATTCGGCTCTCGATAGGAATGCCTTTCTTTCCTTTAAGATATTTTTCTAAAAGTGGACCTGTTTCAGGACTTCTAAAATCTCGTTCTGAAGGCATAGTCACAACCAAGCCACCGGCTATGTCTTGTGCAAGCCTACTGATTTCATATGGAAAACGAGTTACATTATGTTTGCAAACATTAGCAAGCATATCATCATTTTGGTAATTGCCAGCTTTAGTTTTATATGACTGGAAGGACGAAGCAATACCTGTTCCGAAAATTGTCTCATTTAAATGAGTCATTTCAACTAATTTATCTTTGATATGCGACGCATTTGCAATTCCATTATAATCTGATATAGAAGCAGCTGCGCCAATTAACACATCTCCTAGTCCCGTCTTGCATACGTAGCTTCTTCTATGATAACAGGTAAAACGTTCTACTAGCATAGCAGCATAATCGTATTCACCATCCATAAATATATACTCATTAGGAATAAATACATCCTGGAAGATTATCATAGCTTCTTGACCTGAATATTTAGCATTACCTGCATCCAAATCACCGCCTTCCATACTCCTAGTATCACATGATTGCCTGCCGTAGATATAAATAATCCCTTCTGCATCTGCAGGAACAGCTCCTACAATAGCATATTGTTTATCTTCATCTCGTAATCTCATAGTTGGCATAACAAGAATCCAATGAGAGTTGATACAACCTGTCTGATGTGCTTTTGCTCCGCTGATGTAGACACCTTTGTCAGTCCGTTTTGAGACATGAACAAACATATCTGGGTCCTCTTGTTGTGATGGTGAGAGACTTCTATCTCCTTTAACGTCTGTCATAGCTCCTCCAATTACATAGTTGGCTTCTTGAATTTTCTTTATGAATTCCTTTAAGCGTTTATGATATGAAGTACTGTATTTTTCATCGATCTCAAATGTAGTAGAATATAGAGAATTTAAAGCATCCATGCCTACACATCTTTGAAAACATGTACCTGTTTTTTGTCCAAGCTTACGTTGCATTCTGTTTTGGTTCACCAGATCTGTGGCATTCTCAGCTATATGTAAAAATCTATTCACCTTTATCCCAGAGAGAGATGAATTTGCTGCTGCAAGATCAGGATCATCATTAGCTAAATCATATGTTTCTGCAACAGCATTAATTGACGGCCTAATCATAGGATGATCAACCGGTTCTTTTACTAATTCACCAAATAGGTAAACCTTAAGATTCCGATTTCTCAAACTTTCAATATACTCTTGGCCATTGTTAATAGGCATATAATAAATAGAACGTCGGGATCTTATTTATAGATTATTAGAAAAAGCAAATGATCAATCAAGTATGAAAGCAATATAACACATGTGTTTAAAGTTTATTATAAATATGATAATATATGTTAGTCTAGTAATTGCTATTGAGAGTGGAATTTAAATGAATGAAGTTTACGGATTCTAAAAAAGATCAATTTCGAAAACTAGCTAGAGATCAGGGGTATAGAAGTAGATCAGCTTATAAACTAATACAACTAAATAATTCCTACAAGATATTACAAAAAGGTTTTTTTGTTGTTGATATTGGTTGTGCTCCAGGTGGTTGGCTACAAGTTGCACTCAATGAAGTAGGAAACAAAGGAAAGGTAATTGGAGTAGATTTAAAAAAGGTAGAACCATTAGACAAAGTATTTCTTATTCAAGATAGCATTGAGAATGATTGGATAGTAAATTCAATCTTAAAAATTACAAATTCTAACATTGATGTTGTATTGTCAGATTTATCACCAAATGTTAGCGGAAATTGGGAATTGGATCATGCAAGACAAATAGATCTAACAAAAAATGCAATTACTCTAAGTCGAAAAATAATAAAGAAAAACGGTAAATTAATTCTAAAAGTCTTCCAAGGAGATATGCTTGACGAATTGATTAATGAATTAAAAATAGACTTCAAAAGAGTAATTATTACTAAACCCACTGCCAGTAGACAAGTTAGTAGTGAACTATACCTGGTTTGTATTGATTATAAATCCAATTAATAAATATATTCTAGATCCTGTAAGAAACTATTTTGTATAATTATTTAATTGTAAATATAACACAAGAATTATAGTAATAATACTTAAATTTTCCAAGCCACTTATATTGGATTGAAAAAAAACAGACAATATTGTTTTCATCTACTAATTTACGACAGTCGGATCCCGATAGTAGTATATCTGAAAGTGATAGAAAAGGCTTTTACAAAATTCTCTTCTCAAGAAGAGATGTACGTACCCATTTTATAAAAAAAGATATACCATTACCAATGTTATTGCGTATTATCAATGCAGCACATCATGCTCCATCAGTAGGCTATTCACAACCATGGAATTTTATAATAATTAAAGACGAAAATACAAGAAAAAAAATTAAAGATTCTTTTTTAAGAGAATATGAAAAATCAATAAAATTATTAGAACGTGACAAGATAAAACAAAATAAATACAAATCCCTAAAATTAGAAGGAATTTTGGAATCTAATCTAAACATATGTGTTACTTATGATTACACAAGATTTGCTCCATTTATTATAGGAAAGACTTCTATTCCGGAAACAGGAATTTATAGTGTTTGTTGTGCAATTCAGAATTTATGGCTTGCTGCGAGAGCGGAAGATATTGGTATGGGATGGGTAAGTATTGTTTCAAATAAAGAAATAAAAAAATTATTAAGTATTCCTAGACACATTAAACCAATAGCTTATCTTTGTCTCGGGTACGTTTCGGAATTTTCAATTCTACCAGATTTAGAAAAATCAAAATGGCTAAACAGAATAAATTTGAATGATATAATTTATTTCGAGAAATGGGGAAAAAGTTTTACTAAAAGGGATCAGATCTAATATTATGATGGAAATAAAGGCTCTGTTAAATTAATGATAAATATATTGCTATGAATATTCTATTTCTATTCTAATTTGCAAATAAGATTTGCAAGAAACAGAACATCCATCTTTATTGTAGTTATGTATTCTCTGTATTTGGAATTTGTTGGCTTGAGTGTAAGTAATATCTAAAGCATCAGTAATCTTTAGTGATGAGAATCAAAGAAGCTATTTATTTGTATAGAACTGGATTAAGACATTGCAGAAAAAGAGATTTTCAAATGTAAAAGAATATCCACATTCGTTATAGATGAAACTCTTTTCCTTTTATAGATCTGCAAAGAACCAAATCTTTGAATCCAATTCCAGACAGAAACATGACTTCTTTTTTGATCTCTAAAAGGTTCCAGTGCATTGGACGTATTACGTAGACTCAATCCAAGAAAGTACAAATACAAAGAATACATTACAACAAATGTGAGTGTTCTATTTCTTTCAAATAATCTAATTACCAATAGATTAATAATAGGACATTCACAGCTAAATCTATTTCCTTAAATTAACACAGCCATGCATAATAATAAATTTTTTAGTCAGTATTTTGTATTTTCGTTACATAAATATTGGTCACTATACTTAATATTATGAAATTTTCTATTTAAAAGGCACGGTTATGACATCATTCAAACACTGAAGTGTTAATATTTTATAAATTTTATACATAAAATTTATATATAACGGTATACAGAAATTTTCAAAAATTAAATCAAATTTAGCATTAATTATTTTAGCATAGATCTCAAAAATACTAATCAGAAATTATAAAAAATATTTTGATATTATATCAATATTAATTTATGATATTCAAATTCAATTATATCCATTAAAATTTTAAGGTAAGGCCGTTTAAAAAAAATAAAGTATAAATTGATTTAATATGAAAAATTGAGGTTTTACTGTTAGTTATTTTTGGTGCTCGGTTAAAATAGAATCTCATCTCTTTTTTTCAATTTGTTAATGAAATAATTCTTAGATGTTTTATCATTTTTATATTGAAATAAGAATTGTATCCAGTTATATAGTTGAAATGTACAGCAGTCCTTCTCAACAAATGGTTAGTAATAGTCAAAACTTTCTGTTCTATCTTTGAAATACTGATTTATCCATTCAATTAGAGTTTTCTCTATTGGAGAATATAAATAGTATTTCAATTTCAATTTATTACATACTTTATCATATCATTCAACACCTTATGTGTAACTGTATGTCTCCTATACTTTTCCACTAAAGATCTAATGAATTTTTTAGCAACAAACATATTTTCAATCCTCAAGTATGTATATTTCCAGGATAGAACTATTGACAGGTTCAATACAGATCCACAACCAGAAATGTTGACTACCAATTTGTATTATAGTTTCATCTATAACGAATGTGGATATTCTTTTTTTCCTGTGAAAATGCAATGAACCACATCTTTGTATCTAATTCCAGACAGATACATAAATCCTATTTTCATCTTTAAATGGTTACAATACTCTGGAAGTATTCCGTAAACTCAATTCAAGAAAATACAAATACAAAGAATACATAATTACAATAAAGGTAGATATTCTATTTCTGAGAAATTTAACAATCAACTACTAGAGATAATAAATACACAGCTAAATCCATTTTGTTAAATTAACAGACCCGAAATAAATTATTTAATTAATAATAACTAAGAAAACCAATTTATTTTTGATTATCCACCTGTAAATAATTACTATGATGCTGGAATAAACTTTTAGAAATTTGAACAACAATACTTGAATCACTACCTAAATACAAAACTAATTTGAAATTGAAATAAGATACTTTTATTTATTGATTTATTTATTTAGTTATTTATTAAATAATAATGAAGTTTAAAAAAATATATCTTTTATTTGGAATAGTACCGATTATAATAATTATTGCTATTTTTATTAACAGCTCGATATTTTTAAATAAGAAAGATTATGACTTGCAGGTAGATGCTTTAAAAGAGGAACAGTCATTATTTACACACACTAGAGTTATTTTAACTAATACAGGTAAACAACCGTTGACAAATATTCAAGTTAATTATGGAAACAAAACTGAAACAGTCAAAAGTCTTGAACCGGGTCAATCCTATCCTCTCAGTCCACCATCTGGGAGTAACCTCCAAAAAATAATAGTAACTTCTGAACAAGGAATCAATATAACCAAAGAATACAGAACACCAATTAAAATGCCTGGAATGATGGGATCATAGAATATACAAAAGGTAAAAAATTATATGAAATTAAGACAAATATTCTCTCCAACCAGTATTTTGTAATTTATTCGCGGTAGAGATGACTTTGTTTTTCATTTCTATCTTGTATTTTTCTAGTTTTTCTAACAATGAATTATTGTTTATACTCAGAATTTGGCAAGCTAAGATACCTGCGTTTTTCGAACCATTTATTGCAACAGTAGCAACAGGAATACCTGGAGGCATTTGAACAATTGATAATAAGGAATCTAACCCTTCCAAACTAGAACCTTTTATAGGAACCCCAATAACTGGAATCAAGGTTAAAGAAGCTATCATTCCAGGAAGATGAGCAGAACCTCCTGCACCTGCAATTATAATCTGGATACCATTTTCCATTGCCTTAGAAGCATAGTGAAACATTCTTTCAGGAGTCCTGTGAGCTGAAAGAATCGTAATTTCATATTTAATCCCAAAGTATTCTAAAATTTCAGCCGCATCCTTCATAACCTTCAAATCAGACTCACTTCCCATTACAATCGCAACTTGATTTTTGGCCAATCTATATTATCAGATAGATTGGATTATCTCTAATGAATTTTTTGCTTTTATTGATCTATCTGTTGCTTGATTTATAGTATCACCAGTACATGTTATATGCCCTAGTTTTCTTCCAGGTGAAGTTTGTTGTTTGCCATAGATATGTATTTTAGTAAATGGAATGGATAATAATTTACTTAAACCAATAAATTTATAATTTCCTTTTATATTTGGTGGTCCTAGAATGTTTTTCATAATTGTTGGCCGTATTAGCTCGGGTTTTGCTAAAGGAAAATTTAAAATCGCTCTTATATGTTGTTCAAATTGCGATATGGAGCATCCTTCTATACTATAATGTCCTGAATTATGTGGACGAGGAGCAATTTCGTTAATAAACACCTCATCAGTTTTTGAAACAAACATTTCAATTCCAAATATTCCTACATCATTTAAACATTTCATTACCTTCTCAGCAATAATCTTTGCATCATATTGAACTTTTAATGAAATATTAGCAGGAACTATAGTCGTATCTAAGATATTATTGTTATGGATATTTTCAGCTATTGGGAATGATTCTATTTCTCCTTGTTTATTTCTTGCTACCATTATCGAAATTTCATTTTTAAAATCTACAAATTTTTCTGCAAATGTATCTTTATTCTTAAAATATTTCGAAGCTACTGGAATATCTTCTTTAGATCTGACAAGATAGTTACCTCTGCCATCATATGATTCTTCAGATGCCTTTAACATTAACGGAAAACCAAATTTATCTGCTGCATCCATAAGATCATTTTGAGAATCAGTTTTTATAAATTCCGTTACAGGTAATTTGTTTTGTTTAAAGAAAGTTTTTTGTCGAAATTTATTTTGTATTATATAAAGTGAATGAGGGGATGGATATATTGGATAATTTTGACTTTCAAGTTTTTTTAAAGCTTTTGAGTTGGCTAATTCAATTTCATAGGTAATAATATCTGAATTTTTTGCCAATTCATATATCTTTTGTTCATCTTTAAAATCTGCTATAATAAGTTTATCACACAAGGTAGAGGCAGGACAATTTTTATTAGGATCTAAAATATTTACTGTGAGAAACATTCTTTTGGCTTCTAGAGATATCATTTTCCCTAGCTGGCCTCCACCTATAATACCTATTCTAATAGGACGTTCTATTGATAATTCATTAAGTAATGTACACATAAATATAGATAGTTTTAATTGCAACAGACGTGTTAAAAACTTATCAAAAAATTGAAGTTTCTTTTAATTAAACATGTATTTAATACAATTTTTTGATGATTAGGAATATATAACTAATTAATAATTATCAACAAAATTGTTAAAGGTCTGCAAATTCTATAAATTTATTTAATTTTTCAATTTATTCTTAATAAATTTTTTTTACGACTATTACCTAACACTTTTCATAATGTTTATTTAGAAGAACCTTCTATAATAAACTGTGATAAGAATATCCCATCAGAATCGTTACATTCAGACAACGAAATCAGCATTGACTGAACAAAAAGAATGTACTGACTGTGGGGGAAACGGCTGGATATACGAGTTTTATAATGATCCTGTTTCTTGGCGAACATGTCCCCAATGCAGTGATGAAAAGGATAAATAAATGTATGTAATAAACTAGATTAAATTTAGTTTAACTTTGGTCTAATTTTTTAGACACAATAATGATCACAATTTTCTTATTTTTCTTCCGCTTTTAAATAGAAATATTAAGCTATAGGTTTGAAAAGTAGATATCATGCTTAGGAAAGATGAGGCTGTTAAACGATGGTTTCCATTAGCAGTAATCGCATCAGGTATATCTTTTGTAGTAACATTTATCTTAAATCTACCAGTAGAAAAAGTAATTGCATCAACTATCATAGCAGGAGTAATAGTATTCAGTGGATTTTTTTTTAGATCATTTGGAAAAGACGAAGAAGAATATAAATAGAGTTTAAATAAGTATTAAATTGTTTATTAAAATTAAAACAAGTTTGATAAAATGATTTAAAATTTTAATCTTCTTATTATTTTAATTTCTTAGAATATATGTTATAATAAATGGGTAAATGCTCAAGCCAAATTTATTCAATTCTATTTTTTCTATCCATAAGTGTACTTACAATAATAATAGTTCAGACTTTATACACGTTCATTAAGAATGAGTTGCATTTTCAAACATTTATTGTTTCTATCATCATAGAAACCACTTTTGTAATTGTGATAATAAAGGTATATGACGAATTAGGGTGTAAATGGGAAAGTCTTCAAACAATCCCTCTTTTAAGGAAAAAGAAAGAATTTCAAACCCAAGTTCAAAATAATTATTATTATTATAATAATAATAATAGTGAGAATAAAGTACTAGATTTGAAAACAAAATACTGTTCTAGCTGTGGAATACCGATAAATACATATCAAACAAATAACAGTTTAGAAAAAATGCCAAAATTTTGTGGAAATTGTGGTTTTTTGTTCAAAGATACTCTAATTGAAGGAAACATACAGAAGGAATCGTCATTTCATAATTAATAAAATAAATTACCTTCTCAACAGCATTATATAAAAGTGACAAACGTAAATATAGCTAGGTTTTCGGTTGTAATTTTATTAGGATTTTTAGGTTATTTTATCTTTGATGATGTTGTTCTAGGAAATCAAAAAGACGATTTTATTGTATTTGCATATTCGAACAACTCATTGAAAGACTATTTCGAAAACATCAGGGTAAATGATTCAGAATTTTTAAAAGGATATGTAATCACTAATAACTACAAAGTGCTAGTCGATATAGCCATAACCGACAAACAACTTCAGGATGGTTTGGCTATCAAAAATTCCCTAAAAGAAAATGAAGGGATGTTGTTCTTCCTCGGAGAACCCAGAAAAGCTTCTTTTTGGATGAAAGATATGAAATTCCCTATAGACATTATTTGGCTCGATGAATCATTTTCAATTGTGCATATAGAACAAGAACTACAACCTTGCGAATCTATGTTTTCTTGTAAATCATATAAACCTAATTCTGACGCTTTATACGTATTGGAAACTATTGCAGGTTTTACAAGTAAACATGATTTAAAAATAGGCAACGTAATTAATTTTCAATTACTAAAATAATTAATTCCTGAATTCAGAATAAAAATGCAATTATTGTAATAATGAAAACATCATATTAATCTTCCAATTATTATGTAATCTAGATTGAATGTTCTATAAATTAAAACTTTCTTCATTATATGATATATCTGTGAAAATAAATTTTAAATGTATTTCCATAGCTATTATTTACATTGATATTGTCTAGAAAAATCGAAAGATTCTTTCCATAAAATAAAAATAAAAATAATTAATAATTAAATAATACAACTATTTGAAAATACAAAATGTCATTCTAATGCATAAACATTCAATATTTTGCTGGTTTTGATGTTTATATAGTTCCAACGTTCGTCTATTATTTCTAATTTTTCAAATTTCATATCTTTGGATGAATTTACAAGAATTTCAAAGATATTCTCACTTACTAAAATTTGGTTAGGTTTTGCCAATCCAGTAATTTTTGATGAAAGGCTAATGCATGAGCCAATTATATCAATATGAGATGTATCTATATTTTTGCCATATAAAACCACCATCGATTCACCTAAATCAATACCTATCTTGACTTCAATCTGTGGAAGCTTGTTATATAAAACAGGATTAATCACTTTAGTTATAATTTTTATTATGTTTTTTGCAGCTTCTAATGCATGAATGCAAGCTTTTAGTGAATCGAATTCAGCTGGAAAAATTCCTATTACTGCATCTCCAACATATTTCAAAACATACCCACCATATCCAGAAATTATCATACTCATCTCAGTAGAAAAAATATTGATAATTGAGATTAAATCATTAGGTGGAAGAGAAAGAGTTAGTTTTGTTGACCCAACTAAATCAACACAAAGTATAACAAGTCGTGTTTTACTATTAATGTGACGTCTTAAGTAATGTTTACATTTTAGCGTGGATAAATCAATAGGTGGACCTTGAGTTAATGTTCTTTTAACCCTACTCTGAATACTTTCCAAATTGGAATCAGAATACAAATATAATTAACGATTCGATATAGTATAAAAAGAAATACTATATTTGATTATAGTTAGTTTTGAGGTATTGTTT
>JALDXL010000012.1:0-24865 GCA_032155045.1 Nitrososphaerales archaeon | reverse complement strand
TAATTAATAAAAAAATTAACAATAATGATATTTAATTAGCACCAAAATCAAATATCAGAGACACTAAGGTATTAAAAAAGAATCGTTATTTATTTAAGAATGCTATTAATTTGCAACAATAAACAGTTAATGATCCATGTAGAAGGAGCAAGATCTTTGAGGTTCATGTTAGTTGAACAAATGAACAAATTTAACTGATAGACTAACATTTCGTCTAGGTACAAGTTAATATATCGATTTACAAGTTTTTTGGTGTAAAAAAATTGTTGACAATTCAATTACCTTGATCGATAAGCGACTCTTAAAATGATATAATTGATACAAATAAATCAAAAGAAGAAACCTTTACTTTCCAAGACTAAATTATTTCATATAAATGAGTGATCGTAACCTAAATTCGTAAAACATCCAGGCTGTTACCATAGTCAGGAATCATATTAAATTTCAATATTGAAAATTATACAATCATAGAAATTGGATTACCATCAATGATATGAAATTGACTCTCATGAAACTTTCCAAAATATTCAGTTACTGTATCAGATAATATTTCATATTTTTTATATGTGGAATCAATAGGAACATATATTGGATCTGGAGAATTGGGAATTTTTGGTAGGTTATTTTGAATATTTATTATAATAATTTGTTTATTTGTACTCAAGTAGCAATCGCTCATCATCACTAAATTTGTTTTAAAGACATAAAACAAATGAATATTGGTAGGTTTTGTAACTGTACTTTTTAGCCTACTTATTTTCATTTAGTGATCAAACAATGCTTTCGGATATACTATCAACTCAAAACCTCGACCTTATTTTAGCAGATTTTCAGAAACTCGTTTGTACAAGAATAGAACTGGCAGATACAAACAATGTATAAGAGATGATTTACAAAAATATGGAAATCTAAAACTAATCATAAAAAATCTTGAAGATAAAAAAAGAAATTAAATTTAAATGTAAAGAAAAAAAACACAACCAAAACCAGAAACAAAAAAATAAGGAATAGAGATCAGATCATTACTTAACAAATATGAAAAATAAGAAAAATTTTTAGTCTAATGAATAATTAATAGGTGTCTAATGTATCTTTTGGAATTAGTTTTAATAAATACAAAATCACTTTGTTTTTGAGAAAATATAGACACGCTCCTCCAATATACAGCTCTTAATTTTATTCCGAATTATAGAATAGTATATTTTGCATAGAAATTGCTCGAACTCTTATCAGTGACTTAGTATTCTAAATATTTGACTGATATAGTACAAATAAGATTAATTTATATTACCAATTAGATTAAACTCGTTAAATATTATATCTTTTTTAACTGGACCTAAATTTATAAGAAACCATGAATATTTTTAATAGATTTTTTATTTTATACATTGCAAGAATATTATTACTAATCCACAACTAGAAAAACTCTACTTAGTTCATCTAAAAATATTTTTACCGAAATTAATAATATAGATCTTAAATATAATTAAAAATAAATTGATGTATTACAGAAAGTTATTGATGGGACAGTTTTCTGAAATGGAATTGAAATTCATTCTGGATAATGAAATATGCAGGATTGCAACTGTCGCCAATAGTATTCCACATGTAATTCCAGTCTGTTATATTTATAAAAATGATAAAATCTTTTTTGCTACTGATTATAAAACTAAAAAATATAAAAATTTAGTCAAGAATAAGGTAATATCTCTAGTTATTGATCATTACGATAAATTAAAAGGAAATAAAGGAATTCAAATTGAGGGAATAGCAGATATAATAGAAAAGGGGAGTGAATTTAAAGATTTATTTAAAATATTTTATGATAAGTTTGAATGGGTTAAAAAAGATCCATGGAGTGAAGGAGATGCACCATTTATCCAAATTCAAATAATAAAAAAAGTTTCATGGGGGTTATAATATAATAGAATATTGATATTTGTTTTACAAATTGAAAATTATGTAAGAAACTTGTAAATATTTCTGAAATAGATTACATTCTTAATATCTATGTGAAGAAAATGGAAAATTTTAGATTTTTAACTATATCATCGAGTTAAGGATATCATAGTTAGGAGTAGGGAATTTTACTAGTTTTTAAATTGATAAATAGAATTGATGATATTTTTAAAAATGATGTTGATATTAACAAAAAATGCATTTTAATTCTATCATATGTCGAAATTTTAGATAGTGTCAAATAGAAAAATTTTTTCTAAATTTTGCGGCGCCGAAAAATTAATAAACTATACTAAAACCGATTTATTAATAATCACAATTAGATAAAAAATCTTAAATAACTTTATCCCTTTCCTCAAATTGAGGAACATATTAGCAACCTCACCTATGTGATTAAATCCCAGCCGAGTCATCACAATTGGATAGGTCAGTATTTGACCTATCCTAATTAAAATTTTTAATTGATAATCAAATATTATTTTTGTCTTGGATAGATGATTTGTGTTGAGAGATTATATTTGACAAACCTCTCATATAATTTTTGGCAAATGTCGTGACAGGTTGAGAAGAATACCATATGCATCCTAATACATGACAATCATGACATGTTTTAGCAATATCCCATTTCGGCGATTTCCATATTTCATCTATACTTTGTTCTAATAAATTATATGTATTTTCAGGAGAGTTATATTTCCAACAAGGAACAAGAACTGTTCCGTTTCCATTTACAAATATACTTTTCCATACACCACATTCATCATATACTCCTCTTCCATAGTCAATAATTTGCTGAAAATACTCTAACGGTATCATTATTTTAGGATGAGTGTGTCTCTTGCCATAATCAATTATGCTCTCGCATACAGAAACCATGGTTTTTCTATCTGGTAGTAAAGAATAGTCAACATCAGATCTATCTTCTACAAATGTTAATGATACTGCATTCGATCCAAGTTCTTTCGCTTTGTCAAAATATGTTTGATCAATAAATTCATCTGTATTATATTTTGTTATTACCGAATTAAAATAATGAGGAATTTCATATTTATTTAATAGTAAAAGATTTTTCATTACTCTTTCATATATGTCTTTTGAAACACCTCTTATTTTACGATATGATTTCTCATAAACTGAATCGATACTACATGTAATAAATTGAATATATTTTTTTAATTCATTCAGATCGATATTATGTAATAATGAACAATTTGTAATTAAAGTAATGGGCATATTCAAAGAATATAAGTGAATAACTAAATCCATAAAATCTGGTCTACTAGTTGGCTCTCCTCCTTCAATAATAGACCAGATACAATACTTTGATACTTTTTCAAAAATAGTTTTCCATTGTGATGTTGAAAGGTCATTTGTTTTTGCAAATCTAATTTGACTTAGTTTATCAGAATCACCAAATGGACACATCGGACAATAAAAATTGCAATAATGAGTTAAGCTAAATACAGCAATTAGTGGACGCTTCTGACCTATAAAACGATTAGCTGACCATTTACCTAAAATCTTAATTGTTCGAATAGTATCAATTACCATATATAGAAATAACCTATAAGCTATAAATTATTTTTTAAAATTTATATATTAAATTTAGCTAATTTTATATTTTAGATAATCTTTGAATAAAGATATAATCGAAAAATGTCAAAATGAATAAAAATGAATAGAATTATAATTTCGTTATTAATGACTTCTTTCTTTAGAAATATCAAAAGATGCATTATATTTTTAGACAGACAATAATAAATTGATATGGTATTTGTCTGTCAATTATATTGGATGACTATTAATTTGATATAAGTTTGATTGATTCAGTGAAATAAAATATAAATTGACTAATAAAAAAATTAATAAAATAGAAAACATACTGAATTGTATTTATTGTTTTTATTCACAGCCAAATAGATAACATACATATATTTTGGAATATACATTGAATAGAATTAGTAACTTGAACATATTGAATTTAATTATATTATATAATATATAAATTAAGACAACGATGAAGCAATTTTTTTATTTATTGAAATTTAACCTCAATATATAAAATTAATACCTTGTTGAAGGTTTTGCTATTGGTAAAAATTATAGTTTGATTTTATTAATAAAAAAATATTAAAAAATGAATATTAATGATATAAGATAAACCTAATTAATACTCATTAATTTACCATTTGATAGTATTTGCAAGATGATAAACCCTAGAATTTTATTAGATACTTTATTTTATTATTTTCATAATGAAATTTAAAGATCGAATAATAGCAATAACTGGAGCATCTTCTGGTATAGGGATGCAAGCCGCAATAGACTTCTCGAATAATGGTGCAAAGACTATAATTTTGATTGCTAGGAACCAAATGAAATTAAACAAAGTAAAAGAAAAATTAAATCCAAATTGCAATGTTGAGATATATTTATGTGACATTTCAAATAAAAAAAAGGTTTATGAAACAAGTGATAGTATTTTAAAAAAAATTGGACCTGTCGACATTTTAGTTAATAATGCTGGTATTGGAATATATGGAAAAGTTGTTGATCAAACGATAGACGATATAGAAAAGATTACTGCGACAAATTATCTCGGAATGATTTATTTGACTAAAATGTTTCTACCTTTTATGATTAAAAAGAATCAAGGACATATAGTTAATGTTGCGTCTTTAGCAGCAAGTTTTGGGATACCGTGTATGGCAGCATATTGTGGATCTAAATTTGCCATGTTAGGATTTTCTGAAGCTTTATATCATGAATTAAAAAATACCAAAGTAGGTATTACCGTCGTTAGTCCAATCGCTGTGGATACCAATTTCTTTGATAATGAATCATTTAGGGGAAAAATGCCACATAAATTAGGTTACGTATTAGATCCAAAGACTGTTTCAAAAGCTATTCTTAAAGCGGCTTCTTCGAAAAGACTAGAAATAGTTGTTCCCTTTTTTGTTAGATCAGCAGTATGGTTAAAACATACTTTTCCATATTTAATTAATCCAATAGTAAGATCATCTTTCAAAGATGTAAATTAATAGGAATTAAATTCGATTTGACTATTATATTTAACTGGTATAATATTTATAACAATTTGAATATAATTACTAAAACGTTCAACATATATTTAATTCAATTATATATTTCATTCTCTTTTAAAATTAACATAATTATTTAATTCTTCCATCTCTTTTTAATTCTGTCATTATTTTCATAAGGGTATCATAATCTATATTGAGTTCATTTAAAATGACATAATGATCTGTTTTTTTATTTTTCTTTATGAATTTTTCAACAAGAATTTTTTTCTTTTGGTATTGTCGATCTATCACATATTTCCTAAAATAAACTCTCCTATATGTATTATCAATTATAAAATATATATTGAATTTAAATTGTTAAGATTTGAGAAACATTAAGTATCCATTTACATTATACATAAATAGAATAATTTAAAATAAAATAAGGATTATGTCTTGTTATTATCTTTCAAAAAGAATTAATTGATTCATATAGATACATATTTATTAAATAGGTCTATGTTACTAATAAAAAAATTGATTTAAATGATTATACAATAGACAATAATATATTAGTCACGTATTAATAAAATTTTAAAGTAATTGACTTCATCGATCTCATTTAGGACGAATGAAGTATTAACACCCAATCAATATATTAAAAATTTAAAATTTTTATGTTAAGCGAATTTCCCAACTCAAAAAATATTAAACTAATAATAATAATTAATCTGTAACGTTAGAGTTTCAGATTGAAAATTCATTTAAAAAAATAGATTGTAAAAAAATATAATTTGAAGGTTAAAAGAATACAAGAATACAAGATAAACAATTTATTATATCTTAATTATTCATTATTAAGAGTGAAAAAATACAGATGTCCTAATTGTACATCGTTATCTTCAATAAAAATTAATAGAATCTATGATGGACGATTATTATTTATTTGTGAAAAATGCAAAATATGTACTGTTTTACCATTTTATAATAATATTGACGATACATACTTGGAATTTCTAGATAAGTTTGATAATGGTCATGTAACCGTTTTTGAAGATTTAAAAATTGTACTAGAAAATGAAAAACTAGTCAGATCGAAAAAAGAAATAGAAAAAATGATTGAAAGTAGTAATATTAATAACAATCTTTTAAACAAAATTTTGTATTCTGATTTAGATTATATTGTAGAAGTTAAAAAATTAGAAGGTACAAAAATAGACATAGGAAAAGATTTAACAGAACTACCTTTAGATGATACCTTAGTAAACCAACTAAAGTCTAAAAATATTATAAAATTATATAGATTCCAAGAGGAAGCAATTTTTAACATACTCCGAAATAAAGATGTTGTAATTATCGCACCAACAGCATCTGGGAAAACAGAGGCATTTTGTATCCCAATTTTACAGAAATTGTACGAATTGAAAACTCATGAATCTAAAAAAAATATAAATTGGGTTAGCAACAAAGAAGAATTCCGAATAAACGGAATTAAAGCAATTTTTGTTTATCCAACAAAAGCATTAGCTAGAGATCAACTATCGAAAATAGCTAATTATGCTAAAGATATTGATATTGTGGTAAAAATCTTCGATGGTGATCTATCTGAAAATGAAAAACAAAATTTTTATGAATCTCCACCAGACATAGTTCTAACTAATTTTGATTCAATACATTTTCACCTTTTAAATAATACTAAATTTACAAAATTACTGAATAACTTGAATTTTTTAGTTGTAGATGAAGTTCATGTTTATACTGGAATATTTGGATCTAATGTTCACTATATTATAAGAAGATTAGAAAGAATAGTAAATAATAAAAAGCTGCAAATAATTGCTTGTTCTGCTACTTTACCAAATGTTAGTGAATTTTGTAATTTATTATTTTCTCGTAAGTTGCAATTAATTAATGGTGAAGGTAAAAGAAGTCGGACAAATTTTACCATTATATATCCTTCACTTAGATCGAATAAATCATTAATAATTGAGTTAATAAAAAAAATAACTAAATATCATAAAACTTTAGTTTTTAGTAATTCGCATATATCAGCTGAACTAATAGCATTTATTTCAGCAAACCAAGGAATTAAAATAGGAGTTCATAGAGCTGGCCTTCCACCTAAAAATAGAAAAATTGTAGAAAATTCTTTTAAAAGTGGAAAATTAGATGTTATATCTTCTACGCCAACTCTAGAATTAGGGATAGATATCGGAGATGTTGATATTGTTATATCCAACCTAGTTCCTATAAATAGACTTATTCAAAGACTCGGAAGAGCATCAAGAAAGGGCCAAGAAGGATATGCTTTTTTGACATTAGGAAATGATCCAATAAGTCAGTATTATAAAAATCATCCTGACGATTATTTTGTCGATCAAGAAATACCATATATTGATCCATTAAATCCAATTGTAATGGAAAATCAAGTTCTTGCTATGTGTTATGATAGACCAATTTCGAAATACGAAGCAAAAAATTACGTTTACCCTCTTAATAATTTAGAAAGAAAAGAATTAATAAAATTCAGCAATGGGAAATATGTTCCCTCTTTATCAAATCATATTGCTTTAAAGGATTATAATATTAGAGGAATTGGCAATGATGTGAATATTGTTTTTAACGGAAAGATTATTGGAAATAGAAATCTCCCACAAGCATTAGAAGAATTGCACGATGATGCCATTTACTTTCTTTCAGGTAGGAGATATAAAGTTCAAAAATTAACGATAGATGAAAAAGCACAAAGATATTTTGCATCAATAGAGACTATTCAAAATGACTATCCATTCTATACTAAATCGATAACTGAAGAATCACCTGAAATATTAGAAGTATTTGAACAAAAAGAAATTTTTGGGATTATTTTAAGATATTGCTCTCTGAAAATTTTTAAAAGAGTGATAGGATATTCAAATATAGAAATAGGAAAAGAGATTAGACAAGGAAATAAAATATATTTAAATGAACCAATAACATACACATATTCAACAAAAGGTTTTATATTTCGAGTACCTAGACCAATAAAAACTTTAGAAATGGTAGCAGATAAAGAAAGAGTTGAAGTGAGTGGTTATCATGCTACTGAACATGTAGTTATTGAAGGAAGTAGTATGCTTATTGGTGGAGCATCCCAAGATATAGGAGGAATTTCTTTGGGAGATACAGGAATCATAGTTGTTCATGATGGAAGTATTGGAGGAAATGGTGCAAGTAAAAATCTCTTTGATAAATTTGAATTAGCAATAAGACGAGCATATACCATTCTTACTGAATGTCCTTGTGAGAATGAAGACGGATGTCCTCGTTGTACATATTCCTATAGATGTGGTAATAACAATGAATATTTACACAAAAAAGCCGCAATAGAAATAACCTCTCGTATTATAAAAGGAGAAAAAATTAAACTGATTGATATAGATCGTTTTCAACAAACTCTAATATAATATATTACGCCTCGTTCATTTCTTTTCTTTTATTTTTGGTAAAGACAAATATTATGTATGAAAATTAAGTGTATTTTCTATAGTATCTCTAGAAGAATCAGCGATTACGCCCTCTAAAGAATCTCTTGTGCTATCCGTAATATTTTTTATAATAGGAGTAACACCTATCTTATCTACTCCTTTTAAAACACCCGCAAGAAAGTTCTCCCAGCCCAATCCAATAATAGCTAGGATTAATATAATTGCAATTATCCATAACATTACACCCATACTATAATCTAGTACATTTTTTAAGTATATTAAAAATTAGTTAGATTTATGTAGTTCAATTTATATTATTAATTTTATAGTACAAAATTTTGTAAATTATTTAGTAAGATATATCTGGTAATTTTAGAAAATAATATTATGAGAATTCAAAAAATTTCAGCTATAACTTTAAAAATTCAGAATATGAAGAAAGAATGGCAATTTTATTCACAACTTCCAGGACTTGTCCTTTCGTATGGAGGTCCTGATTGCAACTTTACATCTTTTGAAATGAAAGACGACAGCAGTAATTCTAAAACATATATAAATTTAGAATGTACAAACGGATTTACATATAATAAAAATTTTGGTAGGATTATTATTTATTCAGATAATGTGGACGAACTATACAATTTCTTCAAAAAAGATCACAACATAGCGTCTCTTATAACTATAAAAAATGAACCCATAGATGGCATATGGGGTGAGCGGTATTTTCATATTTTGGATCCGGAAGAATATGAGATTTCTTTTGCTCAATCGATAAATAAAAATTAAAAATTAAAATCTCACTTTTTATGATTTGGATTTACTAGGTTCTTGAGTTATTATAAAAAAATGATATGAAAATTAAATTACCTTAACAAGTATAGCTTTTGAAATTGTTACCAAATCGTCTTGTGCGCCTACCATCAAAACATAATTTCCAATAGACACATCATTAGAAAGAGTGAATACAAATGATACTTCTTTTGTTTCATTGGCTTTTAATTTAATTGGATTCTCACTGAAAATTCCATATGATGTACCTAAATTTCCACTTGGAGTCAATGTAGATGAAGGTGATAGATTAAGAGAAGAATCAACATTTGCATTTATCTTAAATTTAATCTCTTTACTTTCGCCTGGAGCAATGGTTATCTCATTTTCGGTACTATTAATAGAAAAAGGTAGTGGTATGGAGGTATCTACATAGCCAATCTTATTTTCACTCCATTCAGTAAACCAAATAAACTGATTGGAAGTTTCATCTGTAATTTGCAATGCATTTCCAATCCCACAACTGTTTTCTGGAGAATCTGGAGGACATTGTCCAAATACTTTATTCTGTGAAGGAATCCAATATTCAACTAATGATGATGTATCTGGATAAAATATTCCAATTTTGTTACCGGTATGTTCGTTAAAAATAATAGAATTACCTATACCCTTTTTCATCCAATAAGGTAGAGTATATGCTTTATCACTAACTTGTGCTCCTGCAAAAATCTTTGGAGAAACTGGTGATGTTACATATTTGGTTAAAGAACCATTTACAGGATTTAACTTTACAAAGAGACTTGTACCATGATCACTTACCCAAACATTGTTGTTTTCATCAAAAGTCAAGCCTACTGGTGATGGAAGATCTCCTAAATCATATTTTTTAAATGACTTGTTCGAAATATCATACTTATAAATTTGACCTTTATATCCAAATGCAAGAACTGCTATCCAAACATCATTATTTTTTTTATCTATCACAATAGATCCTGTACTGACAAGGGATGGGTCAAATTCTTTAAAATCCTCAATGGGTAGAGGAACCTTTGTGATTCCATCAGATGTCCCGCTTTTCATTGAACTGAGATTACCAATCCATAACGATTGAGATCGAATTCCAACGAAAAAAATATTTCCATTGTTGTCAAAGTCAACAGATACTGGATATATAGTACCAAAAGACAAGTTAGTTTCAGGGATTTTAAAATTTTCAAATATTTTATTTTGTATATTGAATTTCCAGATCAGATTTTGCTTTTCGTCAGTAAACCACAAATTTTCTTTAGACGGATCGAATTTGAGATCCCAAACTTGTGAAGAATCAATAGGATTATCTCGAGACTTCCAAATAGGTATTTCATATTTGGTAAAAGATTTTGTATCGTTTTCATAGAAAATTAATGTTCCTTGTTTAGTAGAAATATACCATATATTTCCTTCATCATCATTGGTTATTGCCAATGGCATTTCGCAGTCACTACTTAATTTGATCTCATGAATATATTTATTTGAATTAGGAGTAGAATTAATTCCACAAAATTGATTTTTGAATTGCTCAATTGCTTTTTGTTTTGACATTTCAATTTGATCTCCTATTTGCTGTCCAAATGCTGTTGGTAAAGGCTTAAAAAATAATACATCACTTATTGAATTACTCGACGAAAATTTAGAATCGATAGGATAAGAGGAAATAAATATTATTGATAGGGATATGCAAAATGTTAAAATGCAATATTTGCTAATTTTAAAACATGAATTCATATAATTATACTAGATTATTACTTCTTTATATCTTATTAAGAATTACAATCTAAAATACATATTTTAGAAATAAAATATTGACATAAAAAAAAGAGTTAATTGGCGATTATTCTATTTAATGTTTGTTCAAAAATTTCATAAGGTAACGCTCCAGGAATGATTGATTGAATATTATTGTCTTTAAGTAGGATGAATGATGGTGTTCCAGTTAAACCAATAGATCGGGCGATATTGTCATTACTCTGAACAAAAATCAAATATTTATGAGACTGTAAACAATTAGAAAATTTTTCGATATCAGACACCTGAATATTTCTAGCAAATTGTTGAAGACTATCATTTGTTATCCATCCAGTTTTCTCGCCAGCCCAATTATTATACAATTCGTCATGATAATCCCAGTACTTGTTCTGTTCTGCTGCACAATAAGATGCCTCTGCGGCTTTAGTGGAATTTGTATCCGTTGCATTATCATTGACTATATAATCTTTGAATAGAAATTTAATCTTGCCTGAATTAACAAAATTGTTAATAATTTTCTCACGTATTTCATTATGGAACTTAGCACAAAACATGCATTGATAGTCTCCAAATTCAACCATTGTAATATTTGACGAGTTCCCTAAGATAGGCACAAAATTAGCTACAGGATTTATTAGATATTTTGAAAATTGATTTAATAATCTTTGTTCATTATAAAAATTAAATGAAGTAAGCATCTCTTCATAAATTGGAAGATAATGATAAAAGTCAATATATTTTGAAATTAA
Organism: Nitrososphaerales archaeon; assembly: GCA_032155045.1. GTDB lineage: Archaea > Thermoproteota > Nitrososphaeria > Nitrososphaerales > Nitrososphaeraceae > TH1177. The sequence continues at coordinate 13,114 of JALDXL010000012.1, read as the reverse complement.
TGAAAAAACATACAGATTTGTTCCTTGAATTAGTCCAATATCTATCTGTTGAATTTTATTTTTATTTTTATCCAGATATGAATATACAAGCTTATGATTAGAATCTTTTATATTTGAAATGTGTGTAGACTCCAGCAACTCGAAATCATCAAACGTTCTTACAAATTGATCTAATGTAGAATCTACTATAGATTTTATTGATATAGAATCACTAGGAAGAGAAATTATATTGATTTTGATTTCTGTAGTAGAATTATTAGTTGGAGCAAATATTATAGATTTTTTGCTTTCTGTAATTTTCCAAATTGAAGGATAATCAATTTTGATAAGATTGGTCTCGTATGTAGAAAGATTATAAGTTAATTCATTAGGGTTTGGCGGAATTTTCCATTCACCGTTGACAGAGTTCTGAGATATAGTTACTATAAATATGCTAATTATAAATATTGACATGAGTTTATATTTTAGCAACATCATACATATAGTAAAAGTTAAGATATATATATTACTTTGAAAATTGTGTTTATTGTAATTTGGACTATTTAATTTTATCGATTCCACATTAAATTCATTAGTATTTTAATTAGGTATCTCATTCTAGACTTCATAATTTAAGATTTTTTAAAAATTTACTACGACGACAATACAATAAGTATCAATCTGTAAGTAATAAAATAAAAGTGTAGATAGGTAATTTCCTGTTTAAATTTATTGTTTATTTTCTTATTCTGGAGACAGTCTCACTGACGAAATAGCATGGTCATCAATCATGTTTCCTACTCCTAAGTCTGTTTCTTTAATAACAACTTTGATTTTTTCAAGTTGAATATCGGTTAAATTATACATTGATGATAAAAATTTTTTAACTTTAATTTCTTGTGGAGTGATGGAATTAAGTTCTGTTCTTAATGATGTTTCTAAATCCTTATTCAAAAGATATTTAGGAATTTTTCCAGTTGAATCATTTGCTATTTGGAAAACAAACTTTTCCACCAATGTTTCTTGAGGCAGAGAATCAAGTGCATTTGCAGTATAAAAAACATTGACGCTAATTGGTTCATTTGTGAATCTTGTATCACTAGATGCAATACCAATTTCATTAGTTTGTAGTATTAAAAACCCTTCATTTAAATCAGTATTATGACGATCTAAATTTGCCAAACTCTTTATATCTTTACAGGTTAGACCGAATGAATGATTAGGATTAACAGTTTTTATTATTGAATTAGTTGAATTTTCATCGTTTATTGAGATACTCCAAAATAAATTAATTGGATAATTCTGTTTATTATAAATACTTATGTCAGTATCATAATGTCCAGGTCTTAATGGACCTTCATCCCCTCTAATTGTACCACATACAAATTTAGCATAATATGTAAAAAAATTTGGACTATCAGTCAGTGGAGATTTTGAAGTAGAATTAAATTTATTTACAAATTTTATCGTAGCAAGAGGATGATCATCATTAATTTCAACCAGTTTAGAAATGGTATTTGGTAAATAATTATTATTGCTAGTTTTTTGTGAAATTGTATAATTATTATCTAAAATATCTGCTAATGAAATAACACCTTTGGTTTTATTTGAATCTAAATAATCGTTATCTGATATTTCAAGCATAGAGGATTGTTGATATGGATCAGGAATGAGAAGAACCTTACCACCAGGTAAAAGAGAACCGTTAAGTGAAACCATTTCAATATTTAATAATCTAGTAACATTATTCGTAACGGCAAAAGTTGATTCGAAGACCTCATTTCCTAGATATAGAGAAAGAGAGACAAAAAGAAATAGAATGTACAAGATATAAAGATGCATCTATGAATAATAAAAAAACCAAATATATATTCTATTTTGTTGATCGAAATATAAAATTCAGCTAATTAAATAAATTGACTAAGAATTAAAAGGAAAAATCTTTTTTATATCTATAAAGATGAGAAGATAATTCTAAAATTTTCTTGTATCTCCCTCTAGAAGTCCAGATCCTAAATGAATTCTATCAATATGTTTAGAAAGGTCCTCATTATTAGTAAATATCGATTCGCAATAGGGACATCGAATGGATTTATCAGACATGAGTATATTGTTGTTTCGACCTCTTTATTAATTTAATTATCAATTATTTGACAATTGTCTCCAAAATACATACAAGAGAAAAAATTTTATGGATATATAAAATAAGTTAAAATTATTTAATTTTTATATAGTAATTTGTATTTGATAAAATAAAATTAACGGAGTTAGTATTTTTTTAATTGAGGAATACTAGTATTTATGAAATTAAAATAAAACCATAGAAAACTGACCTGACATACGAAACTTATATTTATTGATATATATCTATTCAAATATATTATTTGAAATAATATTTGTTAAAGATGAGTACATAGTTTTTACTGAAACTGCAGTTTTAGTTTTTTTAAATAATACGTAGAACAGTTACATGTTTTGTCTCTAATTTATTTAAACTATAATGTTAATTCAGTTAAAATAGAAATTGATATAGACATAAAAATTGAAACAACTAAAGATGTAGGATTAGATGATATAATAAAAGTGTGAGCTAGAGCAATAGGAAAAAAATAGAGGATCCAGATGGAGATACTGGTGCAGAACACGATACTAAAAAACCAAAGAAAGAATTGTTGATTGAGTATTACTTTTCTAACTATATTTCAGTTAGAAAAAACTATTTTTTATTTTAAATTGTATTTTTAACAGTATTGCTACTAAAATACCTAGTAATAAAATCATTTTTTTGATACGCAATCAATTAATAAAACAAAATTAGAAAATGTAGTAGTAGTTTAATAGTCAAAATTAAACTATATAAAATTCTAGTGAATTACACGAAATAAAAAAAAATATGATGACATATTTTCGGTGTCTGAACGCTTTAAAAACTATTCTAATCATTCCATTTTATTTATGTATTGATCAGGTTTTAAAATCTCTAAATTGAGTTCCTAACACTTTATTCAATGTCTAAATATTTGTAAGTTTTGAATTAATATTATCTCATTTATTAATCCATATAGTAGATGTTATTCTTTCCTTTTTTTCATAGGTCAAATGTTATTCTTTGGTATTGTCAATAATACGTTATTAAATAATTTCTATAAAGTTACTGGTAACTTTAAAGATGTTACAGAATCAATATATTCACAGGATATTATAGAATATATTTTAATAATAATTAGACAGGTTAAGATAAACTTATGCTGTTTTATCCCTTTTTTGAAAAAGGTATGTATGTAACACACGTTTAAATCAATATAGATCCTGAAATTCTCATAATTATTTAATAGAAATTTTAAATTTAACAATTACCGTATTTAAACCAACATAGTAATATGTTCCATTAAAATAAATTAATTGAATATATCACTTAATTTTATTATAAAAGATAAATTGCAATAGAATCATTCATATTTTGATTTTAATTTTTGTATTATATACAGACTTATTAATCTGATTGATATTAAATTTCACAATTCAGTTGATAATTATTAACACTAAGTTATTCATCAGCTAGAATCTTGTCTTAATTTATAATTGACAGAAAATAATTCGCCTTCCTCATCTTCACCCTCACCATCGGATCGAATATCAACCAAAACATTCATTAGTCAATTTTTTGATTTCCTTAAAACTTTTGGCATTATTGGTTTAGCAATCGCATTTGTAATAGGTCAAGCATCCTCTAAACTAGTTACTGCTTTTGTAGAAGACATTGTTAATCCACTTATTGGTTTATTTTTACCATCAGGAAGTTTAGAACAACTATCAGCTCAGGTCATTGGTGTTTCAGGTGCTATTTCTGAATTCAGATTTGGAAATTTTATTGCTAATATAATTGATTTCTTAATAATAGCATTAGTTGTTTTCATTGCCTATAAAGCATTATCCAAATATAAAATTGTAGAAGACAAGACAAAACCTGCTGAAAACAAATAAAAAAACACTCTTAGCTGATTTTTATAAAAATATCGACTTCTTCCTACTCAAACTATTAGTACTAGTTATTCTAGAAGTTTATTATAAGGAAAATAAATATCCATAATTAAGTTCCTTTCAAATAAAAAATGTGTTCATTAAATCTCTGTTAGTTTAAGTGCTATTCTTAATTAATATAATAAAATAATTATTAGATATAAAATTTATTTTATTGAGGTTCTATGGTAGATGGAGGTTTGCTCGATACTGCATATGTTACCCAAGAAACACCATCTACTTCATTTGTTATTCTATTGCTCATTTTTTCTATCACATGATAAGGAAGTTTTGTCCAATCTGCTGTCATTGCATCAATTGAGTTAACTACTCTTATAATTACAATATTTCCATAAAGACGTTCATCCCCTATTACACCTACGGCTTTATCATCCCCGACAGCAGCATATGCTTGCCAGACAGAATTGTATAAATTTGCATTTAATAGTTCATCTTCTACAATCTTACTCGCACGTTTTGAGATTTTTATTTTTTCCGGTGTTATTTCGCCTATTATTCTAACAGCTAAACCTGGCCCAGGAAACGGATGTCTATTTAAAAGTTCTGTTGGTACATCTAAAAACTTGGCAACTTTTTTAACTTCATCTTTATAGAGATATCTTAAAGGTTCTAAAACTTTAAGGTTAAGTATTGATGGAAGCCCTCCTACATTATGATGAGTTTTTATTATTGATGCTGGTCCTAATGATACCCCACTTTCGATAACATCAGGGTATAATGTTCCTTGTGCCAGCCACTGAAATTGGTCTTTTTCTTTCACTTCCTCCTGAAAAACATTAATAAACTCACGACCTATTATTTTTCTTTTTTCTTCAGGATCGGTGACACCTTCTAGAGATGATAAAAATCGCTCAGAAGCATCTATATATTGTACATTTAAACCTATTTTTTTTAAAAGGTCCATTACCTCAGTTTCTTCTCCATATCTAAGTAAACCATGATTAACAAAGACACATAGCAAATTTTCTCTAACTGCCCGATTTAATAAAACTGCAACAGTAGTAGAATCTATTCCACCACTAACGGCACATAATATTTTATCTTTACCTACTTTTTTCTTTATCTCTTCAATAGTACTTTCAATAAAATTCATAATATTCCATTCAGGTTTTGCTTTACTAATATGACTGGAAAAATTCTTCAAAATATCAAAACCGCGTTCAGTATGAATTACCTCAGGATGAAACTGAATACCATAAAATTTTTTTTCTTGATTTCCAATTGCAGCTGAGAAAGAATTTTCTGTATGAGCCAATACTTTAAAACCTGCAGGAATAAGTTCAGCTGTATCGCCATGACTCATCCAACAACTTATACTTCCATTCAAGTCGTTAAAAAGATCAGATTTGTCATCAATTGTCAAAATTGCTTTTCCATATTCCCTAGTATCGGATCGTTTAACCTTTCCTTTGAAATTATCTACTATTATTTGGTGTCCATAACATATTCCTAAAATTGGAATTCCTAAATCAAAGATTTTTTTATCAGGTTTTGGAGAATTTTTACTGTAAACACTTGCTGGGCCTCCAGAAAATATGATACCATTTGGAGTAAGTTTTTTTATTTTTTCTGAAGTTATATTATAAGGATAAATTTCACAAAAAATATTTGCATCTCTTATTCTTCTACATATAAGATGACTATATTGAGATCCAAAGTCTAGAATAATTATTTTATCCATTTTAAATCTTATTTCCAAGAGCATTATCTTTTTCTAACATTCTTGTAAAAACCCATGCAGAGGTGTTAACAACATCTGTGAGCCTTTCTTTGTCCCGATAATTATTTATAATAATTTTTTTAATTCTTCCTTCATATTCATCTATATTATAATTTAGAAGATCTTGGTCAGAAAGTTGTTTTTGACGATTTTTTGATCGATCTTGATTAATCATCCCTTCCAAGATCCTTTTAATAAAAAATGACTTAAATGGTGGAGTATCAATATTAAATGATAGTCCTTTGTCTGGAATTATTTCAATCGTTCTTGAGGAAATATTTACTTTTGCTAATAATAGATTATCTTTGAGTCTTTTAAGTTCTCTAGTTTCTGTAAATGTAGAAACGTTTTCATTCGAATTAGTATAACTATATTTTTTATTTTCCATCTTCATACTAGATTTATTAGGAATATCTGAATCTCTTTTTTCACTTATAGGAGAACTATCTGCAGGGTTTATTGAACGTTCCAGTTTAGATGCAGGTTTAAAACTTTCTTGTTTTAATAAATTATCTATAATTAGAAGAAGGCTTTTAAGTCTGTCCACTTCTTCCTGTTTATCAGAAATCTGTTTTAATATCCAATCTCTTAACTCTGCTGCATTTTTAACATCTTCTTCCGAATAATTTAACATCCAAATTAAATTATAATAAAAGAGTATAAAGTTGTTTTTACGGTCTATGATTTAAATCTGGTTATTGATTGAATCTAGTAATATAATCTAATAGATTTTAAAACACGTTGACTACAGATTATTATTTCAATTATGGTTAACATTTTGTTGATGTTACAATAAATAATTCAAATTTCTAATATTGATCATTTTTTTGTAATTAATTCTTTAGTTGATACAATTACAAATATGATTTAGTTTAAAATAGTATCTTAAATGACTATTATGCTACTAAATAAAAAAAACATTCTTAAGATAATTTTATTCCAATTAATTTGAATTCTAATTTTGAATCCTAAGTAATTTTAAAGTATTTAAATCCAATTATAGGATTTTTAGAAGTGTCAAAAAGATTTGATTTTGTGTTTTTAGCAAGAATTTGTAGTAGTCTTTTTGCAATTTGTAGTTTTTCTTTTTTAATTTTAATATCATCTATTATTTGTTTAGAATACTTCCCAATATTACCATCAAATAACATCCCTACTAGTATTATATCTCTAGCTCCAAATTCTTCAGCTAGGAAAACACATCTGTCTCCGTCAGTAAATCCCCCAAAATTATATACATGTTTAATAGGCATTACTTGGGTTGTTCCAATAATTTTTCTAAATTTAGGTATATATTTTTTCATTAAATCCACATTATCACCATGAGCATGAATTACCATAATTGCTCCAAGTTTCTCAGCTTTTAATAAAAATCGTGGGTCTCCATCTAAATCCGTTACGACAATATCTGGTTTAATATTATTTTCTATTAAAAATTTCACTGCCCCATCAGCAACAATTTTAACAAAAGATCTATTTTTCTTAATAAAAGAAAGATGAAGATCTAAATTTGGACCAGCGCCAATAGCTAATACTTTTTTATCTCTAATTTTTTTATCTAGAATAGAAGGATCAAGAAATTTTCGTTTTATCAAATTTGATAAAACGGAGGCAGCCTTTTGATCCTCTTCAGTACTGTATCCCATTTTTTTTCTTATATCTTGATAATATGGGAACCAAGTTACGAATTGCACAAATTATATAATTAACAACTTATTAATAGACTATTTGTTAAAGCACTATAATAAATAATAATAATAATAATCATGTACAATTTAAAAGTTCAACAAGAACTTTTAAATGACAGTCACTATGTTATTTTTGAATCTACCAAATGGAACTAACAAGACAAGAAGAGACGGCGTTAAATGGAGAATATGGAGAAGGATTACAGTTAGCTTATAAAATCCTTGTGGCGTTAGGAAATGCTAATAATGCAACAAAATTAATTCCTGTAAAATGGGCACACATTTCAGGAGTCAATTTTAATACGATAGGTGAGGCTGGAGTAAAATTTCTTTCAGGTTTAGATAAAAAAAATAAAGTTAAAGTTCCTACTACTTTAAACCCTATGGGTTTTGATTCTAAAAAAAATAATACCCTTACAGACTATTTTAAATCAAATCAAATTTCAATTATAAATTCTTACTTATCTTTAGGTATAAAACCGTCATTTACATGTATTCCATATGAAATTTTTGATCTGCCTAATAAAGGTGAGATAGTTAGTTTTGCAGAAAGTAATGCTGCAGTATTCGTAAATTCAATGTTGGGTATTAAAACAAACAAAGAGAGTGCTCTAAGCTCATTAGCAAGTGCTATTTCAGGTAAAACTCCGTATTCAGATTTATTATTGGATTCGATGAGAAACCCAAAAATTAATGTTGGAATAGAGACAAATATAGAAACAGAATCAGATTTTGGACTATTAGGTTATTTTGCTGGAAAAATGACTGATGAAAGCTGTATAGGCCTAGATATTGATTCTGAAAAATTAGACAAGATAAATTCTAAGGCTGTATCAGCAGGCATCGGAACATCATGAAGAGCTGGAATGTTTAATACTACAAACAAAAATGATTGTGAAAGAATTTCCTTTGGAAAAAACGAGATTAATCAAATAAAAGATGAGTTAAATACAGCTGAACATGGTGAAGTGATTGTCTTTGGAAGTCCACAATTAGGAATTGATGAGTTAAAAATGCTTATTCATTTAACAGAAGGAAAGAAATTTAAACTACCATGTAAAATATTTTGTCCGCGTTCTATAACAGAAATGGAATGTAATAATGATATAATAAAAAAATTAAGAAATGCAGGTACAGATATCATTTGTGATGCATGTACATGTTTAACACCCTTAATAACAAAAAGAGATTATGATTCAATTGTAACTAATAGTGTTAAATGTGCTTACTATATGAACCATTCAAACAAAATAGATGTTTCCTTGAAAGATATGAAAACCATAACAAAAGATTATTGCGAGTAATTTCGTAGATGATAGAAATAAATTGTAAAAGAATTGTTGGTGACAGAAAGACAAATGGGTTAGCTTTAGTATCAAACAACCCACTTAATATGCTCTCGATGGTAGATCCAAACTCTGGTACGATAAAAAATAGAGATCATGTTTTATTCAATCAAACAGTCAAAGATAGAATTCTTATTTTACCTAATTGTATTGGGAGTAGTGTAGGTGCTTATGTCTTTTATTCGTTAAAAATCAATCATGCTGGTCCTAAAGCAATTATTTGTACTAATAGATGTGATGCTGTAATGGCATCAGGATGTGCAATTTCAGATATCCCTCTTGTGGAATCAGTTGACTCAAGACTTGGATTATTAAATAATAATAATGAAGTTACGGTTGACACAAAAAAAGAAATAATTATAATTCATACAGTTTAATTCTGGAATGTTATTAAAAATTAGTATCGGTGCGTGGCAATCGATGGGCGAACTGATCATGTATACCATGAAATGAAGACCAAAGTCCACGCACCGAAAACATAACGCGTAGATCTAATTCTTGATAATCATAAAGTAGACAATAAAAATAGATTTTTGTCTCATGTTTGTGGGGATATTATTATTATATTATCTCCCTTTAGAAGTAAATTTCCTAATCTATTGGATTCTTCGCCTCTGTATTCAGTTGCATCGCTTAAAACAAGATTCATATGCTGATCGAATTTTTCTAATATACCTTTAACGACTTTGTCACCTTTTAGTTTAATCATTATTTTTTTTCCAATATTATCCTTTAATACTTGCACGGTTACATCGATAGACATGATGATATAATTATTATGTACAATATATAACTTAATAGATTTATTTTTTATTAGAAAATAAAAATTTCTTTAAAAGACAAAAGTTGAGTAATATGAATTTTTTAATATAAAGAAAAAAATCAACTACATAACACTAACATCATGTGGCTGACTCTCAATATATCCTGCTGTAGTAATTCGTACAAATTCAGCATTTTGTTGCATTTCATTGATATTTTTTGCACCACAGTAACTTAATCCAGAACGTAGACCTCCAACTAACTGACGAACAATTTCTACTACACTTCCTTTATAGGACACCATTGCTTCTACTCCCTCAGGTACATAATCATTAAGATCATCTGTTTCTATTTGTTCTCCTTCTCGATATTTTCTTCCCAATGAAGCATAAAAAGATGCCATTCCTCTATAGATTTTATATTTTTTACCATTTTTAACTAGCGTTTTTCCAGGACTTTCATCTGTTCCTCCTAACAGGCTTCCTACCATTACAGATGAAGAACCTGCTGCAAGTGCTTTTGTTACATCACCTGAATTTCTAATACCACCATCAGATATTACAGGAATATCATATTCTTTAGATATTTTTACACTATCAAATATTGCAGTCAACTGTGGAACCCCAGATCCAGTAATAACCCTAGTAATACAAATCGATCCAGATCCAACTCCTACCTTAACAGCGTCTACACCCGCTTTAATTAAATCCTCTGCTCCTTTTCCTGTCGCGATATTACCGGCTATTAATTCACAGTCTTTAAATGCTTTTTTTATTAGATTAACACAATTAACAGCATTATCACTATGGCCGTGTGCAATATCGACAACAATGACATCAGCTCCAGCTTCCAACAATGCCTCTGTTCGTTCCAAATAATCTCCTTTAACACCTACAGCAGCACCAACCAACAACCGTCCCTTTTTATCTTTTGAAGCGTAAGGAAACTCTTCCATTTTTAAAATATCTTTACTAGTTATTAATCCTAAGATTTGTTTATCTTGATTGATTATAGGTAATTTTTCAATTCTATTCTTATGCAAAATATCTTTAGCTTGTTCGATAGTAGTTCCTAACTCAGCAAAAACTACATCTTTACTCATTACAGAAGACACATTACTCTCGAAATTAGTTTCAAAAAGAAGATCTCTTTTCGTAATGATTCCAGCCAATTTCTTATCTTTTTCAACCAAAAGCCCAGATATTCCAAAATCACGCATTATTTTTTTTGCATAGGCCACTGATGAATCAATATTTATGGTATAAGGTTGTTCTATCATTACAGATTCAGATCTTTTGACCTTTAGTACCTCATCCACTTGATCCTGTATGGTCATGAATCTATGGATAATCCCTATTCCTCCTTCTCTTGCTAATCCTATTGCCATAGATGACTCAGTTATTGTATCCATATTCGCGCTTATGACTGGAATATTTAAATTTATATTTCTAGATAATCTGGTTTTTAAATTAGTCTGAGAGCGTGATATAATTGGAGAACGTTTGGGAATTAATAATACATCATCAAATGTTAGACCTTCTCTAATATTCAATATTTCATTTTATTATTAAAATAAGGAAGAATTATAAGTTTTGCATCTCTATTAAAATAACTATTCAAACGAGTAATTGATTTTATTTTTCTCGTGAAAATCTTCTCAATCATCTAATATACTAATTGTAAGGCGTTTAGTGCTAACTTTAATTCCTTAACATTGTGTGTTCGGATAAGAGAAGCTCCATTAATAATTGCAATAATTTCCGTTATCAATGATGGGATTATTCTTTCATCTATTTGAAGATTCAATAGCTTTCCCAAGAATGATTTATTTGAAATAGAAATACAAATAGGGAGAGATAATTTAGAAAGTTCCTTTAAATTAGATACAATTTCTATATCTCTGAGATACCACGGTATTTTTGTTATTTTGGTAAAGAAAGGATTATTACTCTCTTTTCTAAAAAAACCGATGGAGGGATCAATTATAATATTTTTTTTCTTAATCCCCGCTTTTTCTGCAATTATTATGCTATCATTGAGGATTTTCTTTGTAGAAAAAGATTTACCCTTGAGAAGGTTGTGAGGATTTCTTTCATATGCGCCTACTATTATAGGAATATCATATTTTGATACAACCTCGGCCATTTTATAATCGTATTTCAGTCCACAAATATCATTTATAGCATGTGCTCCTATTTTTATCGCTGCTTCAGCAACAATCGACCTAGGTGTATCTACAGATATTGGCAGGTTACAATTTTCTGTTACTATCTTAACCGCCTTTTTTATTCTCACCTCTTCTTCATCGATAGGAATCATCGTTTTAAGATATGGAGCGGTTGACATTGCACCTATATCAATGACATTTGCTCCATCACTTTCAAGTTTTTTTGAATATGCAGAAAGTTCATCTATACTGGTTTTAATTGAATTTTTATAAAAAGACTCAGGGCTAACATTAACTATTCCTAGAATTTTGATTGAACCTTTACCAATATGGACGTCTCCAATATTTGTCATCCTTCAATTCAATAAGATAACGAAATTATTATTGTCATAGCTATATATAGTAAATTGAAAATTTTATATCTGGAAAAATAATATTGGAGTAATTATGAAGTGTAAAGGGATTGTTAATTGATTTCCATTGATGAAGATAAAATCTTTGAAGTAATCAAAAAAAGAAAACCTTCAGCAGTAGCTTTGAACGGTCCTGAGGCATTATTTCCAAAGATTCAAGAAACATGTAAAAAAATTATGAATTTATTCGACATTCCAGCCTATGTGATAGGTGACACATGTTGGGGGTCTTGTGATCTTAATACTCATGCTGCAGATAAGTTAGGCGCTGATTTGTTATTTAACATAGGGCATACGATTTCTATGGAAACTATGGATAAAAAAGTAATCATGATAAATGCATATGATGATGTAAAATTTGACAATATAGTAGAAAAATTTGCTGAAGAAATAACTAGAGAAAACTTGGATTATAGAACACTAAGTCTCTTGACAGATAGTCAACATTTAAATGAACTCCAATCATCAAAAAAAATTCTTGAAAATCATGGTTTTAAAATAATAATTGGTAATGGAAAAGGACAATTAAATGATGGACAAGTTTTTGGTTGCGAGTTTTATCCTGCCTACGATATACAAAGAACAGTTGATGCCTATGTTTTTTTAGGTCAAAGTATGTTTCATTCTGTCAGTATTGCAATGTCAACGGAAAAACCTACATTTATGCTGGATCCCTATTTTAATGAATTTCACCAGGTAAATGATAATGCAAGAACTATGGAAAAAAAAGCTATTCTTTCAATTTACAAAGCACAAGAAGCAAAAAAAATTGGAATAATCATAGGATTAAAGGAAGGACAATTTGCAAAGATAAAAGCCTTAAAATTGAAAAAAATTTTTGAAGCATTAGAAAAAGAAATACAATTATTTGCATTAACAGAAATTACTGAAGAGAGGCTAAGAAATTTTAAAGGAATTGATGCTTTCATTCAAGTCGCATGTCCAAGAATAGCTTTGGATAACCATTTTAGTAAACCACTTCTTTCGGTTCCTCAAGC
>JALDXL010000011.1:0-24941 GCA_032155045.1 Nitrososphaerales archaeon | reverse complement strand
TTATTCTGAAAAATTATAAATTTGAATACTATATCTTCAACTTCTTCATTTGTCTTTCCTTTTATTAAATTGAAGCAATTGAGGCATTTTTCCTCTACATTAGAGCCTTCTACTTGTAAAAAATCTAGAAACTTTTGTAATCGTCTTGGATATTGTCTTTTAGATTCAGAGGATTTGAGAGCAAGGTAAAATCGTTCATATGGTGAAATATGATAAAGATGTTTTTGTTGAAGAGTCAATACACATTAAAATAGAAATAAGACGTATTAAAAGATACAGAAGTGATTCGGGCCCGGAGGGATTTGAACCCTCGGCCTGACGCTTAGGAGGCGTCCGCGCTATCCATTCTACGCCAGTAAAGTCTGCGCTACGAGCCCATAATTAAAAAAATATACAAAACATTAATAAGAGTTTATAGATTCGAACTTTATCCCCTACTTGTATAATTTGATATTATTTTGATAAACCTAAGACATTGCCTAAATTTTATTTGGCCGATCATTAGGAAATATTTATGATCCAAAATTTTCCCTTAAAATTGAACTAAGTTCTTATTTGTCATCCATATACAATTATAATAGCATAAATTATAAACAATTATTTATTAATGATAAAAGTTAAAATGTCTACACAAATAAATATTTTGAAAGATTATTAAGATTATCAGATTATAAAGAAGAATCAAGTAGAATATTCTGAAATTTCTAATCTCATTTTCTATTTATCTGATGTATCCCATTGGTTTGGATATATTAAAACGTACTCTGAAAAATTATAAGAAAATTTAAAATAAAAAAAATTTATTAGAAAAGAGATGCAAAATAGGAAGATAAAAATAAAATTAAGCGATATTGAAAATTAATATATATATTAAGGTTTAAGCGAAAATCTAAAATAAATTTTTACAATTATAGTATATTATCAAAAGATAAAATTAAATAATATTTTTGTATTAGAAAAGTTTTCTAATGAGATAGGCCTTGTAAGGACAATGTCTAGCCCTGGTGATATATTAAATAGATTATTTAAAGAAACCAAAACACAGGATAAACTCTATCCAATTGATAACAGTGAAATTCAAGGGTATAATCTAGAGGAAATCCTTAATACAAATATTTATAATGTAATGTTAAATAGACGATCGCAAAGAAAATTTGAAGCAAAGGAGGTTGAAGAGTGGAAATTAGACATAATTTTTGCCGCTGCTGATACAGCACCTACAGCTGGAGGATTTCAAGGATTTGAAATATTTCATATCAAAAATTCTGATACAAAGATACAATTGGTTGATGCTGCAAATAGACAACCATATGTGAATGCACCGTTAGTATTGGTATTCTGTATGAATCCAGATAGAGTCAAGATGAATTTTGAACCAGATATATTAAAAAAATTTTCTATCCAAGATGCAACACTTGCCGCAGCCTATGCACAGCTAGCGGCTCATTCTCTCGGACTTAGTTCGATATGGATAGGAATGATTGATGAAGAGAAAGTTATGGAAACATTAAATACTGATCTTATTCCATCATCAATTCTATGTATAGGATATCCAAAAAAGATTTTACAACCCAAACCTAAAAGAACTTTATCGGAATTGATTCATGTAATAAAATGATTGTTCATATATGTTATTTAACAATAACACGAATTAATGATAGACATTAAATCTGAAATAAATATTATTTAAAAAATTTAAAAATCAATCAAAATCTTAATTTGGGGTTTTTATTCTGTACATAACCATTCTATAATCCTCTCTATATTATTACTTTTTAAATGAATTCTAATTGGGCCAAGAGGAGATTCAGATTCATCTTCAACTAATACTATGATACCTTTAGTTGCTACCTGTTTGTTAACATAAAACCAAGTAGAATTTTCATATAAATTTGTAAGCAATAATCTACTTAGTGCAGAAGTAATACTTCTATCACGAACTTGACTATATATTATATTTAAAACTTCTAAATTATTAGATCTCCCTGTAATACGATCTCCATGTTTATATTCTAGAATGATTCCGTCTAAAATAGAATTAATTGCTTTTATTAAAATATCAGAAGATTCGGTATTATTAACCTTACAGGATACTTCAATTTCTATTTGTAGATTGGGAAATTTTTGTTTTCTGATATTTTTTAGTGTTTTAACCACTTAATGAAGATATCCATTTTTTTATTATCATTTTAGATTTTTTCTTTAATTCTTCTATAGATATTTCATTGTTAGATATCATTTCATCTGCCAATGCTATTACCTCACTTACGCCAACAGATAATTCTCTTTGATCTCTAATTAAACAATCCTTAATATCAGAAGGAGCATCTAGACGTGATCTATTCTTTAAGTTTCTGAATCTAGTGGATAATGAACCGTGTATTGCTAATATTTTTACGATCCCTATTGTTTTTAATAATTCAATCTCTTGAATACTTCTTATACCGTCAATTATAAATTTATTAGATAAAGGATTTGGATATTTTTCGTTGATTTGATTGATGACAAGTTGAGCAACTGCACCTGGACCATATTTGTTTCTTAAACTTAGCATCAGATTACCTAAATTTTTGTCATTTAATTCTAAATTATTTTTTTTAGCTTCCGTCCTAATGCAATCTCCCATATTAATTAGAATGAAACCCTCATCTCTTATCGCTTCAGCTACAGTTGATTTGCCAGCGCCAGGCATACCTGTCAAACAGATTATAAATTTTTGATTGATATATTTTTCACCATTACTAATTTGAAATAAATTTAAGGCATTTTATCAACTTTTTCATCATAAGACTATCAAGCTCATAATTTACTATTTAAATACCTATTTGTATTTTAAAATCTTCGTTGATATTTTACTAAAAAAATTTTTCAAATCTATACTACATGTGTTTTGAAATAAAAATAATAATTGATTATACCATTATAGGATTCCATGAGTGGAAGTTAAATAAATCCTAAAAAAAAGTAGACAATTAATGAATTTTATAGTACCTATTTACAAAATGAAAAAGAAAAATACAAATAGCATTTAATTTTCTTCATTATTATGCCAATTACTGATGCTACTAAAAAACAAATAGCCCAACGAAGAAGATTATTTTACAAAATATGTTTTAAATGTGGAGGAAGAAATCCACTTTCATCTGAGAGATGCAGAAAGTGTCATAGTCAAAATATGAGATTGAAAAATCGAAACACAGGAGCTAAAAAATAAATTTAGCATACATTGTTTATTGCCTCGTATTTTTTTATCTACCAATAATTAGCTTTTATTTTTTCAATTGCTCTTTCATGTTCTGGTCCTTTGTTTCGGGCATATTTCTCCATTGACGTTAGTGGTATTCCACCTAATGTTCTTGCAAGTGCGGAAAAGAAAGTATTGTTAATAGAATTTTTTCTTCCTACCTTAGACATAAATTTTTGGATCCCGTATTTAAAATTGTGCTGCCATGTCTTGTACATTACACCTAACTTACCTGGATCCATTGTATTTCCAATATCAAAGAAGCTAGATTTTTCCAATAATCCAATAGGGACAAATGTAAGTGGAGTTACAGTGAATTTAGAGTCAGGTTGTTCTGTTTCTAATTCATGGATAAGTCTTATTGTTTCCCAACTATCATCCATAGTCTCATCGTTATCTAAACCCATGATCAAAGTAAATGCTGGAATCCAATAATGTTCATTTAACGTTTTAACACCCTCTTTTACCACCCAATGCCATTCGGTTGGTTTGAATGGAGCTAGTTTTCTATCGGCATATTTTCCTATCAATCTTATGCTACCAGTTTCAAATCCACATTGTATGCCAATGTGATTATTTGGTCCTGATTTAATTATTTTTGAAACATTCGGAATAAGTCTTTCATCAGCTATTGCACCAGCTAATGTTCCGTGTGTTGGATTCGTGTGTTCGACTCCTGTATCCATGATTCCTTTAAAAAGTTCTTCAATTGCTTCTCGATTAGGAGCCATGTTTTTTGTAGTTCTAGGATTAAGACCATAAACAAATATATCATCACTGTGGATCCATGCATTCTTGAGTCCGCCGTACTTCATATTAACCTCTATCTCTTTTTGGACTTTTTCTACTGGATAATATCTTAATGGACGTAAAGTAACATCACAGAATTTACAACCACGTCCACAACCACGCATAACTTCAATCATTCCGTGCATACTGGGTTTAATTATATTTGGAATCTCATCTATTGAAGGTTCGTCGGAATAATGAAAAAATCGACCATGATATTTCCTGTCACTTTTTTCAAATTCCTTGATTTCAACTTTAAATTCACTCTTTTTAAATGGATTTGCAATCTCTAAATCTCCATTAATTACAGCATCAATAAATCTGGCTCCTACACCATCTAGTTCAGGTCCTATTCCTCCAAGATCACCTTCAATAATGCCATAAATTCCATATTCTTCAATCTTAGCTGGATCATAGTTATATTGCCAAGTTCCAGAAGCTCCTACAATTACCTTTGCTTTACTACCATTTTTTGATTTTGCAGAATTTATACGATGATGCAATTCTCTATTGTAATATTCATCATAAGACATTGTTCTTCTTCCATATGTAAAAGTCATAGTCACAGGACCCATCCCTAATGGATCCATTTCGTATGTACCTACAACTTCAGTTTCTGGCCCAATAAAACGATCTATAAAATCAGGGTGGGCAACAACTACATCATCTGGATTATAACCATCCCTAATTAGAGATGATTCTATCTTTCTTAACCCATAAGGAGCATATTGTGCTACACCGTTTGTATGACCTATAGGATTGCAAATAAAATCAAAGAGAATTTTAGGGGTGACTTGGTTTTTTAAAATGTAATACCAGAATGAATCTTTAGTCCTGTTGAAATCCAATGCAGGAGCACAACCAAAAAAAGACGCTAAAGATATTCCTCGATAAGAAGACATTAAAGTACGATCAGCAGATAACACAACTTTTGGATATTTCATATTAAACTAATCCTAATCATAGAATTTGAAATAGGGATGAATTTTAACTTTTCCCAACTTTAACATAGATTTCTTTAAGGAATTATTCCTTTAAATTAAAAGTTAATGCTTAATTGAATTAAATTCAGGGAAAAATATTATAATAGATATAATTTAGTTTTCGTATGGATGAAAAATATTATTGTAATATGTGCAATTTATATATCAATGTTAACGAGATTGAAAACCACATAATAACACAAAATCATAACCACTTAAAAAATCAATATTTGCAAGAATTAAAAAAATCTGAAACAAATCAAAATATGACTAACAATTCATCTTACTATGAATGGATGAAAAGTCAAAAATAACAATTTATACCCTATATTTTTTTTGTGTAATCGACTATCAAATTAATAGCAATAATTATTAGAGAAAAAGATAACATTTTGCTTAGAATATTCTCATTTATACGATGAATTGATCTTGACCCTAGTTGTGCCCCAAAAAAAGAACCAATGGCCAATAATAGGCCGTAACTATATTCTGGATGTTCTAAAAATATATGTGTGATTAATCCAATTATAGAGCTTATTAAAAGTGTAAATTGTGATGTTGGACTCGCATTTATCATTTTCATTTTATAAATTATAACTAAAATAGGTACAAAAATTATTCCACCTCCGACACCAAAAAAACTTGATATTATTCCTGCAGAGAAACTTCCAACTATCAAAATAAATAGTAAAAAAGGCTTAGAGATGGTACCTATATTCTTACTAATAATTTTATTTTTTATTAAGATGTAAATTCCTACAGATATTAATAATATTGCAAAATATATTTTAAATTCATCTAATAACACAAAATCAGTTAAAAAACTACCAAGGATTGAACCTGGTATAGCTGGCATTGCCAATTTTATTCCTAACCCATAATTGACATAATTCCTTTTTACATATGTTAATGTAGATGAAACACTTGTAGCAAATACCGCAAATAAGCTAGAACTTGCGATAACGGTAGGAGAAAAATGCATGTAAGTTAACGCAGGTGTGATTATAATCCCTCCACCTACTCCTATTAATGAACCTAGAATTCCTGCACCAAATCCTATTATTGTGACAATAATAAAAGTTTCGAACAATTAAATTATCCTTCTCTATCGTAATTCTTGGGAATAGACAAGTTAAATATTTATTGTACATTACCAGTTGAATTTGATTTGCTGGAAAAATCAATAATATGATGAAGTTTTTTCATTATTTATTAAATGTAAGTAGGAATTATAACAATATTTTCTATTATAAAATATAAGTATATTAACATTAGGTATCCCTGTATTTAAGAATGAGAATTATATTAATTGGATATGGTGTGGTAGGTCAAAGTTTTACTAAACTCTTACTTTCTAAATTAGTAGATTTATACAATTTATATAGTATGAAACCTCGAATTGTAGCATGTGTAGACAATAAAGGTTCTGCAATAGATACTTCTGGTTTAGACATACAAAGACTTTTGGAAATAAAGAAAAACAAGGGAACGGTTGGAGAATATTATAAAAATAACAAATCCAATATGGATCCTTTGCAAGTAATCGAAAATATAGATGCCGAAATAGTTATGGAATTAACTCCAACTAATTTAAATGATGGGGAACCTGGTTTATCTCATATAACTTCTGCGATGAAATATGGGAAAAATGTAATTACAGTTAATAAAGGTCCGTTATCCGTAGCTTTTCCTTCTTTAATTGAGTTAGCTAATTTTAATGGTATAAGTTTTAAATTTAGTGGAACAGTGGGTGGCGGAACACCTGTTCTAGAATTTGCCAAGAGATGTTTGAAGGGAGATAGAATTGTTTCCTTTAAAGGAATACTTAATGGAACAACCAATTATATTTTAAGCAAAATGGAAGAAGGATTAACATTTACAGATGCTCTCAAAGACGCACAGATTAAAGGTTATGCTGAAGCAGTTCCTTCATTAGATATTGATGGATATGATGCTGCAGCTAAACTAGTTATTATGGCTAATTGGTTAATGGATATGAAAGTTACTATAAAAGATGTTGACAAAAATGGTATTACAAAAGTCAATACTCAAGACATTTCCCGAGCTTTGAAAAATGAAAATGCTGTTAAACTAATTGCCTCGTGTGCAAATAAAAAACTTGTCGTTACACCTATGGAAGTATCAAAGTTGGATCCGCTATGCGTGAGCGGTACCTTGAATGCTGTTACGTTTTCATTAGAATATGCTGGAAATCAAACGATAATAGGGAAAGGGGCTGGGGGAATTGAAACAGCTAGTGCGATATTAAGAGATATGATAGAGATACGAGAGAATATGATAAACGAACAAAATTTGTCTTAATATTCAAAATATACGTTTTGATTTTTATTTAATTATATAATTAATTGTTTCTGTACTTTGGTCAGTTCGAAGTGATTGGAAATTTAGAATGTAGTTTGCGAAATAATAATAAATGTATGGTTGATCTTAAAAAAACTATGTTTGGCCTTATATGTTTATAATATCAAATCAAATTCAATTAATAAAATCCTAATTGTTATTAAAGTTATTCAGTAATAATTGACGATTTAAAAATATTAAAAGATCACAATTTTTAATGAGATTAAATACTAGTAATAATTATTGTTTATTAATTTACAAAACCTCTGTTGAATAAATTTATATGTAAATCTAAAATCATTAGTAGTAAACTTATCCAATTTATTATTCAGATAACCCTATTAATTTGGTCTTAATCTAACTAACATAATCAGATGACAAAATTATGAGTTCAATTATGATAATTTATTGGAATAAATTTTAAGCTAAAAAACCGCAACCTGACATGTTTTAATTAAATATTACTAATAATAAGATATTTTCATGTAATAAATAATTCAATAGTGTTCTTTTAAAAGCTTGTTGAAAATAATGAATAAACAGATATATCTCCAAACTTTTACATAACACATATTTTAAAGTAAATGAAACCTAAAAGAATACAAGGTGAACTCGTTGAAAATAGAATAATCATTCATGATATCGAAAATTCTAGAAAACTCTTTGGCAATGGTTATTATGGTAAACCATTGGGAATACCTAAACCAAAAGGTATCGATTTTGATGCTCCCCTAATTTTAGATTTGATTGAAAGTTATTATTTAATTCAGATTGGTATCTTACAAATAACTTTAAATGAAAAAATATTATCATTAAAGGAACTAAAAGTGATTTGTAAAAAACAATATGATCAATTTGATTCAAAATATATTGTTTTTCAAAATCTGCGA
The DNA here is from genome assembly GCA_032155045.1 of Nitrososphaerales archaeon. Classification (GTDB taxonomy): domain Archaea; phylum Thermoproteota; class Nitrososphaeria; order Nitrososphaerales; family Nitrososphaeraceae; genus TH1177. The sequence continues at coordinate 16,674 of JALDXL010000011.1, read as the reverse complement.
AACCAAGGATATATTGTTTCTCCAGGAATAAAATTTGGATGTGATTTTGCAGTATATGAACGTGGTCCGGGTATAGATCACGCACCATTTCTTGTTCAAGTCTTAAAGAGAGAAGAAATTATGACTGCTTCAGCTATTATTCTATCAGGTAGACTAGCAACTACTGTAAAAAAGCAATTTATTATTGCTATACCTAAAATAAAAGATAGAACTGTGGAATTTATTGGATTCGAATGGTGGAGAGCATAACAAAAACTCATAGCACATGATAAAGCATTTAAAGGACTTTTGATTTATTTTCAGGTTTGAAAAAAAGAATTAATTAAAGGAATTGGAATTACAATTAATTAATTTGAATGCGAAAAATTTTAATGTGTATTTATCGATATAATAGTTAATAAACTAGTAAATAACAATAGACACATATTAAAAGATGACACCTAGATGTTATAATTTCTAAATTGCAATTTATTGCATAATCAGCATCCAATTAGAAATATTAATGTATAACAATGACATTTTATTCCAAAAGAAAAATCTAAAACTCAACAGATTTTTCATAATATAGATTTGCATTTTTAATATTTAAATAACAATCACTAAGTTAATTTAAAAATAATTAATAGATAGCACCTGAGAAGTTAAGGTTAAGACGTCGAGTAGAGAATAGACCAGAAGTTTTTAAAAATTGTAAATTAGGTAAAAAATTTACACAATCACAAAGATAAAATATTCTTTTTTTTTACTATTAGATATGAACCGTATTAAGAGGCTATCAACAGAATTGTTAGAAAAATTTCCTGACAAATTTACTACAGACTTTGAGGAAAATAAAAAAACTATTTTAAGCTTAGCCGTAATCAGATCTAAGATTTTAAGAAATAAAATGGCAGGTCATATTACTTCGAAACTAAAAAGGGAAGCTGACCAAGAAAAAGCTGAAATCTCAGACCAAATAGAAGACAAAGATTCAAGTTAATTATGATATTATTTTGATTACACTTAAACTATTAGGTGGAGTAAAACACACAATAGGAAAAAATTCTATAATAATCGATAAATCACAAACTACGCTTCAAGATGTCCTCATTGAATTACAAAAAAGATCAAATGATAAAAAGATAGTGAATGAAAAAAATCTGTTAATATCTGTTAATGGAGTAGAATCATCTGTCATTGGTGGTAAGGACGCAATTATAAAAACGGGCGATATAATTACTATAGTTACAGTCGTTCATGGTGGCTAGTCAGATAAAGAATAAAATAATTTGAGCGTATGTAAAATAGGAAGCAAATATGTATATTTTCATACGATATTTTTAAATAAATCATATCATTTTACTATAGACGATTTTAGAAAAGAATTTCCCGGAATTTTCATTCAAGTAGTAAATTTTGATGTTGTTTATAATTATGAACATCTATATGAGATTTTAAAAATATCAACTTTCGCAAAAAAACGAAATATTATGTGTTCAAATAAATTAGAGTTAGATTTTTTGCTACGAATTGTAGGTACTAATCAAATATCTCAGGCAATTAATGATGGAGGATTAAAAATTGACAATTATGTAGTTTTTGTTATATTAGCTACCAGGATACAAATAAAAGAGATTAAGCTTAAACTAATTGATTTATTTGGGGATTCGAACGATGAGATCTACCTCAATAACGAGATTAAGAAAAGAAAATTTGAAAAATTCAAAATAAGTGCAAATAACTACACATTAAATGAAAAAAATTTAATAAAATTTTTAAAAGAAATAGGAGCTTTAGTTTCTCTATAGAAAATACTTTTTTAAATCGGTTGTAAATTTTTAAAATGATTAATTTCCTAAAAATACATTTATTTTGAAGATGAATAAATTTTATACTTCAATTTGATAGTTAGATTAATTGAATGATTTTTTTTAATAATTTTTTGAAAAAGTTTTTTATTAGTTGCATAACCTAAACTTTATATGTTAATTTATATCCACAAATGTTAAAATAAAGATATAATTTTTTCTAAAACAATAAAGATAAGTTACCAATTCTATTAATAAAATAAAATGAATACATCAAATATAATATAATATAATATAATTCTATTTTTATTTAAATCAATTAGAAGATGAATTTAAATCATGAATAACAAAATTTAGTTAATAACTACGATTATAACATAAGTTCAAGTTAAAAAAATTATATTTTATATTGAAACGAACATGTTAGTTAAGTATAACAGACATAAAAAAATTATTCGAGCAATTTGATCAATTTATACATTTTGCGATATGAAGAATTGATGTCGTGGTGTTTTTCAAGTGAAAATTTGATTGTATTTAACTGTTTAATTAATTTTTTATCTTCTTTACCATTAATTATTTCGTAGTATTTCAAGAGTTTTTTATTTAAGTTTTTTATTTCTTTTTTTACAAATGGATTATCCATAAGAAGAGAATTTAGAAGTATAGGATCGTCATTTAAGATACTTTCCGATACAATACATTGTATTTTGAATGTACTACCTGAATAAAACTCCAAATTTTTATGTTTTTGTGATCCTATTATATCAGCAAATATGATATTAATATAATGATTTAACCCTAGTACTATTGCCATTATACGGTCATGTTGAATAGCATTTTCTAATGACAAAATATTAAAATTTGGAAAAAAATCAAGGATGAATTTTATTTCTCGTTGAGTGTCCTTGATTGGAATATATAATATTTTCAAATTAGTATTTTGAGAGGCACCAGGACCAAACATAGGATGTATACAAATCGGTAAAATATCCTCTTTAATTTTTAATAAAGATTTATAAGACTTATATTTTATCGATGCGATATCGATAATTACAGAATTTGGTTTCATTATGTTTGAACAATCTTTTATCATTTTTGGGATTACTCGAAGGGGTACACAAAGGATTACAATTTCTGAATCCCTTACACATGAATTAAAATCAGATTCAATAGTTAAATTGTGTCGTTTCTTTATTAAATCTATATTTTGATCATATGCTTTTATATAAAAATTCTTTTTAGTCGAAAGATATTCAATAAACCAAGAACCCATCCTTCCTCCGGCACCAATAATAGATATGGTTTCCAATTTTAATTTGTTAACCTATACAATAAATTTTTCAAGAATGTCTAATCCTTCATTCAATACTGTTGCAGGTTGACAAGCAGAGATCCGAATAAATTGTTTATATGATTGTCCAAATCCACTTCCTGGTGCTATTGCTAATCCATTATCCAATAAATCGTACACGAGATCAATGTCGCTTGAATAATTTTTGGAGATAATCTTTGGATAAACGTACATTGCCCCATCTGGAACTACAAATTCAGCATTCATTTGTTCCAATCTTTTACAGATAATATCTATTCTATCTTTAATCAAATCAATATTTGATTGTACATTATTAGTCTCCAATGCTGCTAGAGCACAGTATTGCATTGGTTCTGCAACTGAGGTAAGAGAAGTAGCCTGAACCTGTCGCATTTTTTTCATAATATCATTATTTGCTATACCATAACCTACTCTAAAACCAGTCATACCATAAGTTTTGGAAAATGATGAAACCATTATGCTTTTATCATATTGATAATCTAAGATACTATTATAGTTTATAAAAGAATAATCAGAATAAACTTCATCACTTAAAATATAAAGATTATGATCCTTCGCTATAGTAACCATTTTTTCAAGTAATTTATCTTCAAGCACTTTTCCTGTAGGATTATTAGGATAATTCAATACCAGCATTTTAGTGTTAATATTTATAAGACTCTCTAGTTTTTCTAAATTAGGTGTCCATCTATTCTCTACAGTAGTTTTCAATACTCTCACTTTTGCACCAATAAAGTCCGCACATTCTTTATATGCCGGCCACGAGGGTTCAATATTTATTAATTCGTCACCAGGTGTTAAAAGTGAGGTTATAGCACAAAATATTCCAAACCTACCACCAGGTGTAACTAGTATTTGTTCGGGTCCTACATTAGAAAATTTTTTGGATATTTCTTGGCGTAGCTGTAATATTCCTGGAATTTCAGTATAGTGATATTTTTTATTATCATATATTTTAGATAATATCTCTTTAACTTTTAATGGTGGAGGGTAATCTGGTTCACCAACTTCTAAATGAATAATTTTTTTCCCATTTCTTTCAAGTTCTTTAGCTTTCATAAATATAGCAATATGAGAAGTGGTTTTACCTACATTATTTTGAATATTCTGTAATTTTACTGATTCTAAAAGAAGAAGATTTAAAAGTTTGCCAGAAAATTCAACATCCATTCCGAGATCTTTAGTTAGTTTCATAACTGAGTTTTTTATATCATGTTCTACTTTTTCATCTTCTATTTCTATATTTAACTGCTGTTTGATATTTCCTATTTTTTTTGCTACTTCCATCCTATCCTGGACTAACCTGATAATATTATTAGTAATATTTCGCATTTCTTCTCTCAAATGATCCAGATTATTTTGTTCAATCATTTTCTTAATTCCTCATAGAATAGTAGGAATAAATCCTGCCTTAATTGCATGATCAGATAACACGATAGAAACTATTGACTCAATAATTGGAGGAGCACGTGGTACAACACATGGGTCATGCCTACCTGGAACTTGAAGATCTACTAAATTTTCAGAGGATAAATCTAGTGTTTTTTGGGTTTTGGCAATAGATGCAGCAGGTTTAAATCCAATTCTAATGTTTAATGGCATTCCAGTAGATATTCCGCCTAATATTCCTCCAGAGTTATTAGTTAAAGTCATTACTTTTCCTTCTTTTTTTATATATATATCATTATTTTCAAATCCTGTTTTTTTTGTTCCCTCAAAACCAGAACCAAATTCTACTGCTTTCACAGCAGGGATACTAAATAAAGCTTTACTTAAATCAGATTCTAAAGACGAAAAAACAGGTTCACCTAATCCCACCGGTAATCCAATGCTAATACATTTAACTATGCCACCTAAGGAATCACCCGATTTTCGCGCATCGAGTATTGATTGCTTCATCTTTTCTGCCATGCATGAATCTGGACATCTCACTTCATTACTATAACGATTTTCCTTTGCTTCATCGTACGAAGCTTCATCATAAAATATTTCTCCTATCTGTATAGTATATGCAATTGTTTCTATCCCTAGGACATGTTTTAGTAATTTCTTACCTATTGCGCCTGCCATGACATAACTTGCGGTTAATCTACCAGAAAATCGACCACTTCCTCTATAATCTGCAAAACCACCATACTTCACCATTGCCGGATAATCTGAATGACCAGGCCGTGGTATCGTTTTAATTTTATCATAAGGTCTCGAATCAGAATCTTTATTCCATATAATCATACATATAGGTGCGTTAGTTGTGTAACCATTAAAAGTACCTGAAAGTATTTCGACTTTATCTTCTTCTTTTCTTTGGGTTGTTATGTTTGTTTGACCAGGCTTTCGTAAATCTAAATCTGGTTGAATATCTGATTCATCTAATGGAAGACCTGCTGGGCATCCATCCAAGATAGATCCTACACATCGCCCATGACTTTCTCCAAAAGTCGTAACAATGAACCTATCTCCTATTGTATTCCCACCCATAATAATTAATCCAAAGTGATAGTTATAATATATAATATTGACTTTTAATAATTATAAAAATGTTTATTAAAATCTATTAGATCAATTTTAATGCATAACCTTTACTTTTGCACCAAGACGTTTAAGGTCTTGCAAAAAAGAAGGATAAGATACATCTATAGATTCTGCTCCTCTAACTATTGATTTGTCGGTTAACATAGAAGCTATTGCAAATGCCATAAAAAGCCTATGATCGTTGTAAGAATTGAGATCTGCATTTTTCAATGAAGTAGAAGGATTTATTATTATTTCATCCTCTTTTTCAATAATGTTAACTCCCATCTTTCTTAGTTCTCTAGTGATATTTGAAACTCTATCTGTTTCCTTATACCTAGCATGAGATATTCCAAAGATTCTCATAGGTGATTTGGCTTTTAAAGAGATAACAGATACAACCGGTAAAAGATCAGGAGTATTAATAAGATTACAATCTATTCCTTCTAAAGCATCAGACCCAGTGATAATTAATTCTCCTTTTACACTATCTATTCTGATGTCACCTCCCATTTGTCTCACAATTTCAATGATTTTCATATCTCCTTGTGGATAATGGAAATTAATGTCCTTTATTGTTATTTTTCCACCTGTTAATATCCCAGCTGCTATTATAAGCGATGCTGAAGAAAAATCCCCAGGAATAGTAAAACTAGTTGGCATGTAATTATTACTCTGTATAAAATAATTTGAATAGTCTTCGTCGTGTTCAATGATAACCCCAAATTTTTTCATTGTTTCGGTTGTAGATGTTATATAAGGAATCGACACTTGTTTTCCCTTAATTCTTATTTCTACATCAGAGGTAGCATAGATACAAGAAATTAATAGAGAGGAAATAAATTGACTTGAAATATTTCCTTCAATAGTAACTAATCCACCTCTTATCCCACCTCCTTTAATGATCAGTGGAGCTGTACCTTGCATATTAGCAGAAAACGCTTCGACTCCCAATTGTGTCAGAGCTGAAATAAGTGGAAGCATAGGTCTTGTTTTAAGACTATCATCTCCGGTGATTATAGTATATCCATATTTTACAAGTCCAGCCATGGATGTTAAAAATCTAATTGTTGTTCCTGAATTTTCTGCATTTATTACATCTTTAGGAGTTTGAAATTGATTCATTCCGTTAACTTCAAAAGAATTAGAGTTTTCATTACATTTTTCAATTTTTACGCCTAACATTTTGCATCCGGTAATAGTTGCTAGAGTATCTCTACCTAACAATGGATTAGATATTGTGGATTTTCCTTCAGTTAATGATGCTATTGCAATTGCTCTATGAGTATAACTTTTACTAGGTGGGCATTTTATGTTACCATCTAAAGAAGACTTGCCTGTTTCTATACTAACCAACTATTTTTTCAACTCTTGCTTGGGTATTATTAATATTACAAACTAAAATCTTGCCATATTTTTCTAAAATGTTTCTAATTGTATATAGATTCTTTTCTTCAGTTATAACAGCTATTGATGGACCATTTCCGGAAATAGATGCTGAGAGAGCTCCATTTTCTATTGATAAAAGAATTGGAGAATAGTCATATCCCATTAAAGAAGATACTAAAACGCCATTAAGGTTCATTGCATTCCAATAATCAGAGTTTTCCGCCATTTGAAATGCTTTATCAAACAATTCTGCCAAATTTTTCAACTTGAATGGATTTTTTCTTTCAGAATTATTAGGTAAAAGAATAAGAGATTGCAAATCATCAGGTCCATTCTTCCTTCTTATTAATTTATCCAAATGATTATCTGTAATTACGAAACCACCAAAATAACAAGCGGTAGAGTCATCATAAGCACCAGTTATTGTTATTTTCGCTTGACGGGATGCATTTACAGCTGTCTCTAAAACTTTAAAATCATTCAAATCGCTATCTAGCAACCCGTAACAAGCTAATGATATTGCACAAGATACAGCACTAGAACTTTTTAATCCAAATCCTATAGGAATATCAGAAGAAATAGACAATCTAATATCATTTTGTTTTAGTAAATCTTTGGGGATACTTCTATGTATAATATTATTTAATAATTCGCTCTTCCTATTCTTGTAAAAGATCCTGCCTTCTCCTTTTTGCATATGTATTTCAGCAGTTGTTTTTAGTGAGATTCCTAACGCAGATCCTTTGCCAGTTGCAATAGCATTAACAATAGAAACGGCTCCATGAACAGTAGCTCTTGTAAAAATGGAAGTCATTCAGGTGCACCAAATATCCCAAATAGAGATCTTTTCATTACATCTATAGGCGCATCCAAACCAGTCCAAATTTTAAATGCTTGAGCACCTTGGGCAATAAGCATTTCGTATCCAAATATAATTTTTGCATTAGCTACCTTAGCCTTTCTTAGCAGATCAGTATACACAGGTTTGTAGATGATATCATAAACAATAGTATTTGGTTTTATAAATTTGGGATCGACTGGACTTGTTTCATCTTTCAAACCGATTGAAGTAGCATTTATTATTAAATCAGATTTGGACGTAGATTTAGACAAATCATCGAAATTTTCACCATAACTATTTATTCCTAATTTTAATCCATGCTTAACTAAATTCGAAGTATTGACAGATGAACGATTAACCACGATCACTTTGGATATTCCCTTCTCAAAAGAGAGAGCGGTCATGATTGCATAAGCAGCTCCACCAGCACCTATTATCAAAATGTTTATTCCATTAAAATTTACATTTCTTTCATGAAGCGGTCTTATAAAACCATAAAGATCGGTATTGTATCCAATTAAATTTCCACCATCATTTTTTACAGTATTAACAGCATTTGTCGTTATGGCTGTTTGATCTAACTTATCTAAATGTTTTAAAATTGAGATTTTATGAGGGATAGTTACATTAAAGCCACCAATTCCAATTAATTTTAACGATTCAATAGATTGTTTAAGATCTCCAGAAGTAACACGAAATGAAAAATAAGAGCTATTTATACCAAGATAAGAGAATGCAGAATTTTGCATAATAGGAGACAAGGAATGTTCTACAGGATCGCCTATAATACAATATGTCTTAATTGGTGGAGATGACATTATTTAGAAAATGTTGATTAATTCTTTCATATATTCCTCTCATTTCTATTACAGACAATTGACCTGGTGCAATGGTTTTATCCAAAGAAGCGTAAGTAAATGGAGAATTTCCATAAATAGTACATAAAATTCTTGAAATAACACCATAATCGCCCATAGCAAAACTAATTAAATTAATATTTTGAAATTTTTTATATAAATTTAATAATCTAAAAGAATCACTACCTTTTGTTGCCATTGTGACGACTTTAATATTATTGCTAAATTTCATCATATCTCTAATTTTTGATTCCAAATAATCATCTGGCGGAGTGTTAAAAAAATTATGCCATGAAATTAGAATTTTAGTCTTATTTTTTAAATAATCCTTCAACGAATTATTTTGGATTATTGTATTATATTCTATATCTAGTAACATAGGAGATACATCAAATAACTTTTTTAGGATATCAATTCTTTCATTTTCATTTCCTTTAAATTCACCGTGTTCTTTCTGTGTCCTTAATGTAAATATGGATCTAGATTTGATAAATTCTGTGACCTCAATTGCAGAGGAGATATCTGATTGCTCCAAAAAATCAAATCTTATTTCAAAATAATCGCTTAAACCTAATGCCTTATTTATTAAAAAAGATAATTCACTAACAGATTTCGCGCCAATAGAAACACATATTCGTTCTCTCAAAGTAAAATTACTCTTTTTATAAATATATAACTAGTTATTAATTTTTAATTAAACGATTAATTAAAATATAAATTATTAATTAAAATGATTCAAAATATTTGATTTAGATATCAAAACATTAAGGGAAAAAATCATATGTGATGGGAAGGTATTTTTTTCCAATTAGCTATTAGAGCCTCTGATCTGATATGGATTGGTTCGCTTAATCTTGAACGTGCTAGTTTGACATATTCATTTATTATATCAACTCCAATAAACCTACGTTGTAGATGGAAAGCAATTTTTGTGGTTTGACCACTTCCATTAAAAGGATCCAAAACCGTATCACCTTCATAAGAATACAACTTCATTAACCTGTAGGGAATTTCTTCAGGAAAAGGACAAGGATGTTCAATATACCCTGGAGGAATCGGAGCGATATGCCATACAGAATTAGCGATTTCTTTAGTCCATTCTTCATGAGTTGCAGGTAATGTTTCTTTTCTTTCTGTTCTTCCACTGCTAACGTTACCCTTTCTAAGAACTAAAATAAGTTCATGCATTATATTTGCTCTATAATATTTTGGATAGGGATTAATAACAAAAGAACCATATCTATTCGTTCCACCAGTTACTTTGTGCCAAATTATTTCTTCATGAAGATTCCATTTTCCAAATGGTTCAACTAAATGTGATAATAGCATATGAGGAAGAGGTAATAAAGTTCCATTCACAACTTCATTAGCTATGACTATACAACAATAGCCGCCATCTTTTGTTGCATTGTATATTTTATTATTAAAGATATCAATCATTTCATCAAGATAATCTTTTGTATTGGTGTTAGATTTTCCTCGGTAATATGATCCATTTTTAGAAATATGCGCGTTATAATCAATAGCATTTCTATATGGGGGAGAGGTTATTGTTAATTGTATTGAACCGTTAGGAATTTTAGAAATGACTTCTTTGCAATCTCCAGATAAAATTTTATCTACATAGCTTTGCTTTACCCGCATGATAGAATATATTTTTTGAATCAATATTCACCATGCTTTAAAATTATCGACCATCTGATAAAGAAATTTTGCATAATAAGATTGTAATATGCTTTTAAAAATTAAAAATGAAATGATTAATTTTTTACAAATCCCAAAATAATTTTTAATCTTGAAAATATAAAATCAATTATTTTTCGAGAATATATTCTTGTACCTCTACTCCAAAATGCCTGCCACTAGCTTGTTTAAAATATCCTAATATTTTATCACCAGGTTTGACGCAGGTAACTGGGAGTAATTCGCCATTTTCACGGATCAATTGAATTGTTTCTGCATTTTGGACAATGACAGTTCCTTCAACATTTTCTGCTGCCGCTCTAATCAATCTTAATGGTCTGGTTTCTATTTTTGATCTACCTACAGAAACAATTCTCGAATTTCCATCTTTGTTAACAATTATTATTTCAACTCCTGATTCTAACTCAGATAGATATTTGGTTTTGCCATTTGGAAGAATAGTATAACAATAGACAGCTCCTGCATTTACTCTAAAAGGACGTGGGGATGTAAAAGATGAACCAGCAGATTCATTGTGCAAAAGGAATAGAAAATTAGATTTAGTCCCAACCAGCATTCCTTCACCAGTTTCAAGCATGGAAACAGTATCTACACAAACTCTTTCACCGATTCCAACATCCTTAACATCTACAATTTGACAAGACTGGATATTATATTTTTTATTTTTTAAATAGTTTCTAGACTCTTCTATTTCTTTAATATTTGTAGTTGATAATATTACACCATCTACTCCTAGTTCAAGGACAGTAAACATGGTTTTTACTTCTTCAGAATTTTTAGCAGTAGTATAGATAAATGTATTTGTATTTTGTAGGTTGGCAATTATATTTTCTAATGGGATAATTTTCCAATCGGCAGCATCTACTATAACATATTTTGCCCCTTTAGTAACTGCCGTTTCTATATCTGAAAGGTCTGCATTGGATAAAACCCTTTTTTGATATGCTAATGGTTTGCCTCGTGTTTTATTTTTGATTAAATCTTCGATTGATTTACAAATAATTATGTCTGCATGTTCAGATTCATATATAATTTTAAATTTTTTATCCCTTTTGACTTTATTTGGATCGATGAATAGTGTATTTATTTCCTTTAACTCTTCCAAAAATAATTCTAAATTTGGAATTGCAGAAGGAGGAGCGATAATTAATTCTTTATTTCTTTCTTTTTCCAAAATTTTTTATTACCTCATTATAGTCTTTTTCTTCTACGATTAATTCTGATAATGCGTTTACAAGTAAAGATGGTTTGTTATGTTGAAAAATATTCCTTCCAAAAGTAACGCCTTTAGCACCTGCTTTTATGGCATCTGAGCACATTGATAATATATCTGCATCAGTCTTAGCTTTTGGTCCTCCAGCAATTACAACGGGTACAGGACAACACCTTATAACTGATTTGAAAGAATCTAAATCACCGGTATATACAGATTTTACTATATCGGCACCTGCTTCTGCACCTATTCTGGTAACATGTCTGACAATTTCAGGATCATAAGGATTTTTTATGTTTTCTCCCCTTGGATACATCATTGCTAGTAAAGGTACATCCCATTCATCACATTCATCAGATATCATTCCCAAGATTTCCAACATTTCAGGTTCCTCTTTTGCACCAATGTTTATATGAATAGATACAGCATCAGCCCCCAGCCTAATAGCATCAGCAACACTACCCATAAGGACTTTTTTATTTGGATATGGACTCAAAGAGGTACTCGCCGATAAATGCATGATCAATCCAATGTTAGTAACTTTAGGCATAGATTTCAATATCCCTTTGTTGATAATTACCGATGTTAAACCAGAATTTTCGCATCGATATATCATATCAGAAGTATTTTCTAAACCTTTGATTGGACCATTTGTTATTCCATGATCCATTGGAATACACACCATTTTACCTTTTTTTGTAATTCTGTTTAACCTGATGTCTCTACCTGAGACCATAGAAATGAAGGATATTTGTCCTACTTAAAAGTGATCTGGTATATTTCGAACACAACGTATTAAATTAATTTGTTAAGTATTGAATTGAATTTATTAATTATTAATAAAAATTAGATATTTTGCAAATTTTTGGCAAGATAGTTTTATGTTTGTTCTTTGATACTAGATTTTTTATCATTAGTAAATCATTTTTATGTATTTCCATTTCAAGTAAATCTTTGCCGATATCTTCTGAGATATTTTCCTCGAAATTTTTTAGAATAAGATCTATTTTTTCATAATTCATTCCAATTTCATCTTCTGCGGTTTGATCTTTCCATAATGAAGGGCTACTTTTTTTTATTAGGATTTTTTCTGGGAGGTTTAGATATTTCGCTAATTCCCTTACTTGAGTTTTATAAACATCTGCTAACGGAAGAATATCTGCTGCTCCATCTCCGAACTTTGTAAAATACCCAATCATCAATTCACTTTTATCAGATGTACCTAAAACTAATTTATTTTCAATATTTGCATAGTAGTAAATAAAATTCATTCGAATTCTTGCAATAAGATTCCCTATAGATTTTCTCTCAATTGGTAGTATATCCATATATTTTTTTTTGAATTCAGTAATATCTATAATATGATATTGTATGCCTAATTTTTGGGAGATTTCGATAGCATCATCCATATCAGTCTGTTGTGAGACTGTTTTATCTGGTAGAATTAAACCTAATACTTTATTATTGCCCAAGCTTTTGGTAGCTAAAAATAAGGCAACAGATGAATCAATCCCACCACTTAATCCTAACACTACACCATTAGAATCCGCTCTTGTAACTTCGTTTCGAATAAATTTAATAATACACTCTACAATTTTTGATGGATCCAAGATATGCAATGTTTATTAGTTTAGTATTACTATTAAATCGATCTCATTATTTTTTACAAATTTAAATTTTAGATTTAAAACCATGTTATAAAAAGAATTTTATCCCCTTATATTGCAATACCCCTCAATCTTTTTTAAATTATAAAATTTTACAACATATACACCCTAATTGCAATAATTAACTCTACATAAGTAAACAAAAAATTTTATTAGTAATCGATTTGGTGAAATACTAAGATATTGTCTTATTCAAATATTAACTCTTATAAAAAAGCGGGAGTCAATGTTAAGAAAATTCGTCAAACCCAAAAGAATATCGGAAAAATGATTGCTGACTCATACACTTTTCAAAAAAGAGGAAAAATTGTTTCAGGTTTTGGTCATTATTCTGGGTTGATAAGTATAGGAAATAATATCTTAGCTTTGCATACTGATGGCGTTGGAACTAAAGTTCTAGTTGCACAACAAATGAAAAGTTTCGATACAATCGGAATCGATTGTATAGCTATGAATGTTAATGACATTATATGTACAGGAGCAGAACCTTTCGCATTCGTAGATTATATCGGTTTAAAAAAAGTAAATGACACACTAGTAAAAAATATCTTAAAAGGTTTAATTGCTGGTGCACGAATCGCCAAAACTGCGATAGTAGGAGGAGAAACAGCTATAGTACCTGACCTGTTAGCAGGAGACGATGAAAATATATTTGATCTTGCTGGAACAGCGATGGGCATTATTGAAAATAAAAAACCAGTACTTGGAAACAATATCAAAATAGGGGATATTATACTAGGATTAGAAAGTAATGGTTTGCATTCAAATGGTTACACATTAGCGCGAAAAATATTAAAGAAGTATTCTATTGGTGAAATTCCAGAATTTATGGAACGATCAGTTGGAGAAGAATTGCTTACTCCTACAAAAATTTATGTGGAACCAATAATTAAATTAATAAAAGATAAAAAAGTCACAATAAATGGCTTGGCACACATAACAGGAGGATCATTTACAAAATTAAATCGTTTGAATAAAAATATAAGATATAATCTTTCGAATTTACCATCACCATCAGGTATTTTCAAACAAATTCAAAAAGATGGAAAGATAGAAACCAAAGAAATGTATAGAACATTCAACATGGGAATTGGTTTTTGTATTATACTACCAAAGGTCGATTCGGACAAGGCAATGAGCATTATTGAAAAGAATAAAACGAAAGTTTATCGAATAGGAGAAGTTGATTCAAAAGGAAATGGTAGTGTAGTTGGAAAGGTGGGAAATAAAAAATATATACTACAAAACTAAAAATTAAAAATTAATATTTTATGAGAACAGGAAGTATCAAATTAATTTATTTTTAATCTTTCAAAAGTATAGCATTACTTGTTATTAATTTAATTTTTATAAAAAAATTATTAACTGGAAAATGTGTACATGCTATAGATACTTTCTAATTATTTCACTAGTTTTATTGATTCCAATATCTACAATATAATTGCCAAGTTTTGGTCCTCGATCTGCATGGATGAGTATTTTGTAAAGCAATTTGAAAAAATCTTTTGGTTGTATATCATATTTTTTTGAAGTTTCATAAATTATTGTTTGTATATCATTAGATGAATCATCAGGGTTTTTTTCTTTATATGTTTTTAAATATGATACTAATTCCATAATTGCTTCTCTATAGTTATTTTCCAGAGTCAAATCATATTTTTCCTCATCTATTGATATATCATCTGCCCAGTTTGAAGCAAGGTGAATTTTCTCTATTATATCTTTTGTTTTTTCGTTTACTAGTTTATACTTTTTAAGTCTTTCAAATATCTTATCTATCCGTTCGTTTCCTTCAAATAAAGATGTTTGTTGAGCGATTAATCTATACGGAATATGATTATAATTATTGTTTGGAGGATCAAGATGATTTATATATTCATAAATCCCTTTCATCCTAACTAATTTTGATTGGTTGCTTTCCTTGATTTTATCAAAATAAATGTCTTCGTAGAAATCATATTCATCCATTAATGAAGGTATGTCATCTATACCTATATGCCTGGTTCCAGTTATCCTTTTGAAAAGTAATAAAAGAATAGATTGTGGTGTACCGTATTTCATCCACATTTGTGGAGTCAATACATTACCTGCTGATTTGCTTATTTTTTTGCCTCCTTTATCAAGAAACATCTCATATTTTATATGAAATGGATGAGAAAATTTCAATAGTTCTTCACATACCCAATCATTAACCTTTACAGAATCCATAATATCTTTTCCATAGGCTTCGAAACGTACGTCTAATATTTTCCACCGTGCTGCAAATTCCACCTTCCAAGCTAGTTTCCCGCCATCTTTTCCAATATCTACCTCGCCCTTGTAGCCGCATCCTTCAATTTCCCTATTTCCAATTTTACTACCAGAACATTCGTATAATACTTTCTTTTCATTAGTCAAATATTTTTTTGCATGTGCCACGTATAGTTTTCCACATTCTTTACAAATTGGAAAATAAGGTAGGACATTTAGGAACTTATCTTGACCTACAAACTCCGAAATTTTATGTCCCAAAGATTCACTTTGTGTAAGAATTTGATGAATTGCATCAGTAAGGATACCACTTTTGTAGACTTCTCTAGCACTTTTAAAAATATATTTAATTCCTGTTTTATCCAATCCATCAAGTAATAAACTACTCATATGTGATCCGTATGAAGCATGACAATCACCAAAAGGATCAGGAATATTGGATACAGGTTTTGCTATATAATCTTCTAGCCAAGAAGGAAATCCCGAAGGAATCTTTCTTAAACCATCCATGTCATCAGAATATGCAATTAATTCCGACTTATATCCTCGATAGTTAAGTGCCAAACTGATTCCATAGGCACGAACAGCATCGCCCATACTACCTATATGAGGTATACCAGATGCTCCTAATCCACTTTCCACTCTAATTCTATCAAGATTTCGGTTAAGCTTTTTTTCTCGTAAAATAATTGAATCGGCAACTTTATCTATCCATGTCCCTTTACCTATAATATCTTTCATCATTATTGCTTACAATCCTATTTTAAATGTATTAAATTCTAGTTAGATATATGTAATAATTATCATTATTTTAAATTATCATTCAATTACTTTATTATTATCTCGATATTAATTTATTAGAAAACAGATCCATTAATTTTTTGGCTTGTAACACGACTGATTAGAAAAGAAGGTAGTTCTAATAAAAGGAAATGTGGAATGTGTTGCTTTGGAGATTCTTATTCTGTAAGGTCAAAGAAAGGATATGAAAGAAATTTACTATGTATGATGATTGAATCACAATCACAATAATCACAATAAATAATGAAAATTTCAAAAGATTGGCTTATTTATTTATAAAAAAATATTAAAGATATATTGTTATACAAACCAAGCAAT
>JALDXL010000010.1:0-25616 GCA_032155045.1 Nitrososphaerales archaeon | reverse complement strand
TGTGCTAAGCAAATATGTTATATTTTTAAAGCTATAAAAAAATAATAAAAAATAATAAGGTATAACTTGAAAAAATGTACTATAATTGTCATGGATGAATTATCTGTCTATTTCAGGTGTAGTTATTTATTTTTTTAAAATTAAGGAAATAAAATCAGTAAAAAGTAAAATAGAATCTAATTTATCTGAATAACCTATAAAAAGGAATTTATCTAGATCAAATTATTTCTTAATAGTGTAGTGAAGTTTATATGATGACTTGCTCTAAAAACATGGTCCCTGCTTTAACTATTTTAATTTCTTTGATACTCATAATAGTACCTATCGAAATATACGGAGAATTTCCTATTTCTATTGTAGATCAAAAAATTTTCAAATCCTTAAATGGGGATTGGAATTTAATTGGGGTGGTACAAAATAAAGCAGATACTCCATTAGAAGTTAAAATAGGAGTAAATATAACTAAACCAAATAATTTATCACCATCTATATTAACTAGCAAAACATTTGGTAATATAATACAGCCATATGTAGCTGCTCCTTTTAAATTTACTATTGGTAGTGATGAATCTTTCAACGGTTTGGCCCATCCTATTAAAACTAAAAAAGTAGGGAATCCATTCTTTATGGAGTTAAGACAGAATTATTCAAATTTTGCTACAGATGATGAAAAAGCTCTAGTTGGTACAATAAAAAATAAAGGAAACAATATAATTAAAAATGTTGCAGTCTACGCTTCGGTACATTCAATCAATGGTACTCAAATAGATTCTGTAAAAAGCACAGTATTTCCAGTAATTTATCCTGGTGAAGAAGTTAGTTACAAAATTATTCCTGATGGTGCAATAAAGGAGGATGTTTACTTCTATAGTTGTGCTGGATTGGATATCAACGCCCCTATTTCTACACTTCGTATCGGAGAAGGAGAATATCTTGTTTACAATTTACAAAGTGCTTCAGCCATTAGCAGCTTTAGATATGAAAATTTAACAGATAGTATTATTTTTGAAATCAAACCTTATAATCCATTTGGTGGTTCTACTATCTTTCAAATACCCCAAATCTCTCCAAGTCAAAAAATAGGTGTATATTTAGATGGGAAACAATATGAAAATATTGTAGTTACTAAAGATGGGAAAACCATTAGTATGAATATATTTATTCCCAAAGATAAACATGAAGTAAAAATATCAGGAATAAGAAATCCTGTTTAATTATTTTAACTAAAGTTTTTTTATTAATTATATCTGTAAACTTAACTATAATTTTTCATATTAATTGCAAAATCTTATATTGGATATACTTATCGTTAAAGAAAAAACAAATACCACACGTTATCTCTACCGTGCATAGTTTTATACTCAAATTAGAAGTACATATTCAGCCTAGATAAAGTTCGATCAATTGAATGAAGGTGATACATCATATTTATTTTTAAAAAAAAGGCTAAATATTAAATTGATTTCAAAATATGGTAAAAGAGTACATTAATTTTTTTTAGGAATTTATATAATTTAATAAAATTTATGATAAAAACTAAATGAATCATCTATGTTAGCTTATGAAGTTATAACAAATAATACAAATTATATATTTTCTAACCAATAGTGCAAATAGTTAATTATTCATGATTTTACAAAATATTTAAAAAATTAGAATTTTTCTATTTATTATGGAAAAATTTTCTTCTTCAAGCAATATCTTTATTTTTTATGTAATGATTAGTAATATTCTACATTCGGCAATTATAACTGATATTCACCTTATTTGATCTATTAATTCTAATAAAATCATCGTTGAAAAACGAGAAAGACAGTATCAAAACTCGTTTTAACTATAATGTAAAGAGTAAATAAAATCAAACCGCATAAAGGTTGTTATAGTTTCAACTATTTTAAAAATACTTTAAAGTAGATAAAAACTATTAATATTTGATTTTTTGAATATATGGATATATGGATTATGATAATTTATGTAAATCTATATTAAATCTTGATTCCCAAATAAGATTTGCAGGAATATGTGATGAATCCGGAGAGATAAAACATGGCGGTCAAAAAGAAGGCGTAGAAAATATCCTAAGTAATGAAGAAACACGAAAATCAAATTTACAGGCTTTGGCGAGATGGGGATTAAGGAATTCTTTATCTTCAAAAATAGGAAGAGGAAAATATGCAATGGCAGAATATGAAAAAATTAAACGAATTACTATTCCATTAGATGATGATCATTTATTGCTTATTACTACAGAAGTATTGGCAGATCATGCACAAATTATTAGTAATGCTCTGAAGCTTTTAAGCGATAATTCATAAATGGCAGAAGCCTTTATTTTAATTACTTGTAACAAAGGTCATGAAGACAAAATTTTAAGAGATCTTGACAGAATAGAAGAAATATTAACTGTAAACAAGATTAATGGTCCATATAGTATTATTATCAAAATAAAAAGGGAAAGTCATGACGAGATAAAAGAAATAATTACCTCAGAAATTAAAACAATTGACAAAATTCGTCATACTTTAACATTGAAAGTTAAAACAATATAAACCGAATCGATATAACAAAATGTTGAAATAGAATATTCATATTGTCTAACAATAATTATAATTAGGTGTTTTTTTACTATTATATCAATTTCTCATTTTTAACAATCCATTGTCCTGATTTTTTGGCTAAAATGAGATTACCCACTATGTTACCTTTTTTATATACTTTCGCTACTTCTTTATTAGCACCTATCAGCGAAAGAAAAAAAAGATCTTTTTGATGGTAGCCTGATTCGATCACTTTTGTTGATAATTTTCTACTTACCTTTATTATTAAATTCCTCGCAAGAGACCATTCCCCTTTCCAAGAAATAATTTCAAAATTACCAAAATTTTTTGTTATCAACAAATATCCTTCTAATTTTGCTTCGAATTTTTTCTTATTATCTGATGCATACGAATTCATCCATTGTATTCCTTCTTCCGCTTTTTTTTCCTCTATACCAAAGTTATCTGCATTTGCCAAGATGTAGAACTTGTCAAATCAATCTATTAAATAATACGATGATTGTTTATTTTAAAAAAAATATTATCTTAAGATAGTATCATTAAACTTTTAATATTTAGTAAATTCAAAATTAATTATTCTAATCCTCCGAGGATCGCCACTAAATAATTGAAGATAAGATGAAAAATAATTTTCTTGAATTCCTTCAAAGTCACTTAATAAATTAAATCCTATCGATTTAAATATCTGTTTTAAACTATTTACTTCTTTGTAAAAATAATTATTTGTAACAGGTTGAAGTAGTTCGTTAGTTATTTCAGTTATTAGTATGAATAGCCCATTTTTCTGTAATTTTTTATAAATCGTTTTATAGAAAATTTCCCATTCATGTTTATATGTTTTATCTATATATTTAGGATCAGGAAGAACTGATATAATCTTATAAATTGATTCATCATTAAATGATGGTAAAATAGTTTCGAATGAATAATTTAGTAACATAACATTCGGTGATTTGATATTTTTTTTTGCTATATTGAAATTTTCTTCTTTTATCTCAACACCAATAAAATAATAGTCAAAATTATTTTTAGAAAGTGAATTTAGTAATTTACCATCACCCATACCTAATTCCAAAATTATTTTTTTATTTTTCGGAATGGTATTTAAAAAGTTTTTTATCACTATTTTCTATAGAGTAGTAGATTATTTGTATTTTAGCCAACAAAATACTGGAAGACATTTATTTATTAACAGATCTCCTAAAAATTTATTCACTTTCATTTAAATTCCAATATTTCATTTTTACCATATTTTTCCCAAAGATGCTGAAACTTTACAATTTTATTTGGAATAATGATGCCACTATTGTCATACATTTTGGAAAAGTTCGCGCGTAAAATTAGATTTTCGTTGCTATCAAAAAAACGTATGCTAAAACTTTCTCGATTGTGGGATGTATTAAATTCTCTTATGAACTTTGCTGTAGCAACATAATTAAGATTAATGTGGATATGCCACGGAGAATGTTCGTCTCCAATTGTAGCCCATAGATCCTTGATTTTAAATTTCATATTTTCCTGTAGTCTAGCTTCACAAATACCTCCAGCATTCTTAATCGAAAAAATAATGTCAGATTGTAAAAGAATATCGGAAATTAGATTTTCAAAGGTTTTTGATAACATAAACCAAAAATAAAAAATAGCTTTATAAATATAATCTTATAACTACCAGTTTCTTTTGAAAATATTGATCAAAATTATATGATAGTATTGAATCCGTTTAGATTTTTAATGAAATATTAATAGACAGAAGCTCACATAATGTGATTTATAATATCATTTATACTATAACGTAATTAGATACGGTTATCTTAACAAACAGGGGTATATACCTTCAAATTAATTAATTTACATTTATTTGGGTCAAGGAAATTAATTGAAATATAGTCGTTATGTCTACGCAACAGAAAAAAAGCTTTCCAAAAAAAATGTTGGTGCTTTCCTTTACATCTCTCGCTTTAATATATACCATAATGTTGATAGGAGTCTATATTACATCATCATTCCAGGGTTTATCTTGCCCAGATTGGCCATTATGTCCTAATGGTTTAGGTATTCCTGAACCAAAGTATCTATTTGAAAATATACATAGAATGCTTGTAATAATTACTGCTGGTTTTATTATTGCAACAGCTATTTATGCTTATTATCATGCAAGATCGGTAAGCACTCCTGCAATAATAGCAGCTATAATTGTGATCATACAAATAATACTAGGTATGGTCATGGTACTTTCAAAATTACAACCTTTGTTAGTTGCTTCACATCTAGCAACAGGGATATCACTATTTGCAATGTTATTGTTGACTTTTATCTTTTCATATAAAGAAAGAAAAAATTCGATAGCTTTTAAATGAGTCGAAAAAATATCTCCAATTATTCTTTATTATCCGAAGTTTCTTTATTTAGATTGATCAGTTCACTGTAGCCTTCATTAAAGTCTTTGTGTAAATTCTCTAATAAATTAATAAAGTGTGAATCCTTAGATAATTGCTGTTTCATTTTGTTTTCCAGCTCGTAAAGCGTAACTTTCATATCATCATTAAGATTAGGATTAATTGATAATAAATTAGTCTCATTATACATTATTGTTATTTTAAAACAAAGTCTTCTTATTAGCCATTCTAAATCAAATTTTAATCTGTCAATAATTTTGATCTTTTCTTCTTCCTTTTCTACCGTCTTCATATCCTCTATAGTATTTAATGTAACATTACAACATTCTTGCAAATAACTTGTAATTTGGGAATAAAATCTTCCAGTACCAATTTTAATTGTTTTTTCATTAAAAAATTGGAATATCAAAGTTTTCAAAATAATATCTTCTTGATATTTTATTAAAAATTGTGGAGGATAAATCGAGATATTTAAAAATACAAAAAATAAACCAAAAGTAGTAAACCTATAATTCTTAACATTACTTAGAAATTTGCCTTTAGTTACTTCTATAAATCCAATATCTTCTAAGCGCTTCGAAATTAAATAAAAAGCATCACGTTGATCTGATGGCTGATTTCTAAATTTCAAATAGGATGTAATTTTAAATGATTGATCATTACCTCGAATAAACTTAATAATAAAAGATCGTTCTTCCTGAGTCAAGTTGATTTTTTGATAAGATAATAAGGACCATATATAATCAGAGTAAATCATAATTAATGTATTATTTTAAATAGAGATTTATAAATTATATAAAACTATGAGAGTAAAATCAAGAATACAGATTAGCACGAAAATAGATTATCTTGTCTTCATCTTTTCAATAAATTAAAAATATTATGTGTCTAGTTATTTCATTCAAATACTAATGTTGTATCCTCTAATTCTAGAATTGGTATATACAGAGAATGAGAATCATTTCCAATATAATCTACATATTTGAAGCTTCCATTCTGCTTATTTAATTGAATAAATTTGCTTGATGGTTTATCTGGAATTATATTATAGTGTATCAGGCTACTTCCTATTGAACTATTATAGATAAACATAATATTTTGATTTTGATAGTTTAAAAAATAAAGTAGTGAACTAATACCCAGTGCAGATTGGGCAGAAGATAGTATTATCTTTAACATATCTTCGAGTAAATTATATTTCAGATATCTTAAGTTTGATTTATTATTAAACGACACGTTGATCAATAAATAAATCCCATTATTAGACCTTACTAATGAAATCAAAAATGCAAGGATGATTGATTTTAAAAAATTTTTTTACTAAAATTCCTTTTCAATTTGTAAATAAAATTATAAAGACATTTAATATCAAAAATTAAGTTGATCAATATAGATGCACGGATCGGATATTCATGATACAGATCAATAAAATTTATAATATAGATTGCGGAGAGTTTATGAACAAAATATTAGAGGAAAATACTATAAAAATTGATGCAATAATTACATCTCCTCCATATAATATCAATAAATCATATTCTGAATATAATGATAAAAGAGATAGAAATGAATATCTAAAATGGTTACAAAATGTTGCAAAAAAAAGTTTAGAGATCTTAAACGAAGAAGGTTCATTTTTTCTTAATATCGGTGCAAGACCTACAGACTCTATGTTCCCATTTGAGATATGTAAATGTTTTATAGATGCTGGTTATGTATTACAAAATACAATTCACTGGATAAAGTCGATATCATTTGAAACAGATGATATTGGAAAAAATAACATTCTAAAAAAAAACTCCTCTATTGGACATTTTAAACCCATAGTTAGTAAGAGATTTTTAAGCGATCTTCATGAATATGTATTTCACTTTACTAAATTTGGCGATTTAGTTATTGATAAATTAGCTATAGGTGTAGTATACCAAGATAAATCTAATATTGGACGATGGAAATCTGCTAAAATAGATAAAAGAGACAGGGGAAATGTATGGTTTATTCCTTATAATACTATACAACAAAAAGGCCCACACCCTGCAATATTTCCTGAAAAGTTACCTCAATTATGTATCAAAATGCATGGTATAAAAAGAAATACACTTATTTATGATCCGTTTATAGGAGTAGGTACAACAGCTTTGGCATGTATCGATTTGAATGTTGATTTTTTAGGTACTGAAATAGACAAGAATTATATCAAAATTGCAAATGAAAGAATAATATCTAGATATAAACAAATTAAATAATAATATTAATTCATTCTAGTTATCGTTAAGAGAAATGTAACTAATTTTTATAAAATTGATGGATAAAAATACTATACACATATGTGTTAGTTTATAGAAATTCTTAATTTTCTTCCATCAATATCCACATACTTATATTGAATACCTTCTTTCTCTTCTTCAGATAAAACTATAGTCTTAACCCGTACTAGATAAGTTAAATCACTAATATACTTAAACAAAGAAGACATTTCGTCCTTTTCCAAGTTGCTAATATATGCAGTTGAGAGAATCTCTGTTGGGTTGTATGATTTTTCTTTCCTTAACTGTTGTAAATTCCTAGCTAAATCACGAACTAAACCTTGTGTGATAAGATTTTGGTCTCTATTTGTAGGCAAGAATATTATTAAATTTTCTTTTTCAGTATAAACATAATTGTCTTTAATTGAAAATGATATTTCCAAATCATTTTCGTCTAGATCAATTGAAGAAGATGATATTTCATCATATATCAAATGAAATTTTTTGAAGTCTTTAAGCATTTCAAGTACTTTTCTTTTATCTACTTTTTCAAACTCTGTCATTACTTTGTTTATATCAGATTTAACCTTAGGTGCAATATTCTTTCGAATAATTTTAATAGAAGGTAAAAGAGGAAGATTAGCATTTAGCATTTCTAGAATTTTTTCTACTTTGTTTGATGCATAAATCTGTGTTACCCTATATGATTGTACATTTAATTGGTTTTTCAAAATTTCCGAAATATCTTCTCTAGATAAATCTAATACTAGTTGATCATAACTACTAGCTGTATTATTATTCATATCATTCTTATAGGGTAATGATTGTTGTTTATCAGAAAAGTAACATATTATTATTTCTGTTATCGGCCATCTTCTCTTAATTTTACCTTTCATTCTTGCAGAATTTGCTAGAGAAATAATTGTTTTTATTTTTTCAAAAATATTCTCAAGATTTTTATCTACTAGAGATTCGTTCAAATCAGGCCATTTACATAGAAGTAAACTTGACCTAGAAACAAAATCAAATTCGCTTAGGTTTTTCATTTTAGTAAAACATGTCAGAAAGAGGTATTCTGTAATAAATGGAGACACAGGATGAAGAATAATATCAATTTTTTCTAGTACAAAATCGAGGATTGCAAATATGGCAAGCCTTCGATTTATTTGCTCGATATTATCATTCCAAATATAATTTCTTGTAAGTGGTATGTAGGTTTGACTAATATTATTGATAACAAATTCTTCAATAGCTTTTGTTCCTTCATGAAATCTACAATTTTCAAATGATATATTAACATCTTTAATTAAATTTTGTAATACTGAGAGTAACCATTTTTCTGGTAGTTCTAGTAAATTATTATCAATTACCCAACTCAGATTATGGACATTTCTATCAAAATTATCCAGAATACTATTTTGTTTTAAATAAAGGTGTAAATAGTAAAGCGTACTAAGAACTTGATATGGTCTTGAGATCATTTCTTTAATACTGAAATTCAAAGCTTCTATAGGTGACGATTTCCAGATAAAATAGAATCGAACAAGATCCACAGGATTGCTTTCAAGCATTAAATTTGCTTCGATTACATTTCCGGCACTTTTACTCATTTTATTACCTTTTTCATCTAGTACATGTCCTTGAAAAAGAAAAGATTTGAATGGGGCAATTGATTCATTCTTTAAAATTACATTTAACATCAATAAAGAATAGGACCAACCTCTAGTTTGATCAATTCCTTCAGTTAAAAACAACGCAGGAATTAATTCTTTATAATCATTATTACTAAAAGATGCAAAAGGAGCAGCTCCACTATTATGCCAAGTATCAAGTACAAATTGCTCTCTTGTCATTAATGATTCACATTTTGAACATTTTATTTGTACTTGGTCTATCCATGGTCTATGTAGTTCAAAATGTTTCTCATTGGAATCATATTTATCGTTGTTTGAAGAATGAATATTTTCCACTTTAAAATTATTTTTTTCTATAGATTTGAAAATAATTCTTCCTTCTTTATCCTTAACAAGGTTACATGATTTAGATAGGAGATCATTTTTATGAGCTATTAATTCTTTTTGTCCACAATTAGTACAAATCCAAATTGGGAGTGGAGTACCCCATATACGTTCTCTAGATATACACCAAGGTACTTTCTCTTTTATTATTTCGGTAAATCGATTTTTCGGCGCTTCAAAAAAATATTCTACTCTATTTGCAGCCTCGAGAGATTTATCACCCAATTTATCTATCATATAAAAATATTCCCGTCTAGCTAACCAAACTAATTTATGTTGAGAGCGCCAACACGTTGGATATTGGTGTTTTATCTTGCCAATTTTTATACTTGCATTTAATTCTTTCATTATTTGCATAATTCTCTCGTCAACATCACGTACAAAAGATCCGCTAAATATTCCAGCTTGGTCTGTAAATATTACTCTATCGTCAATTGGAACAAAAATAGGAATATTCTTTTTTTTAGCAATATTGAAATCTTCTTCACCATTAGCGGGAGATAAATGAACTATTCCACTACCTGTTGTAGTATCTACAAAATTTTCAGATACTACAAAATGTATTGATTTTGAATTTGCTAGTTTTTTAAGTTCTGGAATTAAATCTAATAATGGGTGTATGTAATATTTGCCATCTAGTTGATAACCCTTTATAATTTTTTTTATGCTATAATTTTCTATATGTAATTCGTTCATTAGATCTTTTAATCTATCTTCTCCTATGATCCAGATCTGATTATCTATCTCAAGATAAACATAATTCGCTTCAGGATTTACTCCAACAAGCTCATCGGTAATTAATGTAAAAGGCATAGTAGTCCAGACAATCAAATATACATCTTCATCAACTAATCTTACTTTATAATAAAATGATGGATCTTCAACAGTTTTATATCCTTGGTTCACTTCAGAATTACTGAGAGAAGTTTGGCAAGATGGGCAATAGGCTACTACTCTAAAACCCTCCTGTAAAATTCCATTTTCCCAAGCAGTTTTGAGATATGACCATTCTTTTTCAATATAATCATCATGAAATGTCCAATATCCATTACCATAATCAAAAGACATTCCTAATAACTGATCTACTTTTATCCATTTTTTGTTGTATTTTTCAACAATAGATTTGCATGTTTCAATAATTTTTTCTATTCCTACTTTGTTAATATTTTCTGTCTTATTTCCAGTTAATCCTAATTCTTTTTCTGCTTGTAATTCGACTGGTAAGCCTTGAGTATCCCATCCAGGTCTAAATATTACTTTGTTTTGTTTTAACGTATAAAAGCGGAACCATAAATCTTTTATTATCCGTCCTCTAAGATGACCTGCATGAGGTTCTCCGTTCATCGTTGGAGGACCATCAACATAGCCTATTATTTTTTTATTATTACGATTATCTATTTCATTTTTAATATATTCTTCATATTTTATTATTCTCTTGTAGTGTCGTATTTCATTTTCGATATTTTTAGGATCAAATTGTCCATGAAGTTCCATAAATACAAGAAAATGAAGTTATTAAACCATTCTTTATGTTTTTGGATAAGGCTAAAAGATTGTTTGAATCTATTGCTATTGTACTAGCACATAGTCTATAAATAACTATAATCCGATAAAATCAAAATTTAAGATAATCAAGTAATGAGATTTAATATTGTCCCAATATTTTTATGGAATTTATTATTCGTTCAACTATTGGCAGGTCTTTATCAAAATTTTCAACTGTAGATTGATAAGTTAATGTGAATAGATTTTTATTAATAATAGAAAAAACTTCCATATTTTTACCTCCTATACCATTTGCTTCATATTTGTATTTTACAATATGAAAAGATGAAGGATTACCATCTATTGTATACTTAGTTAGATTTTTCTCTATCACTTCATAAACTTCATAACCAGAAGAAGAGAGGGAGTTACCAAAATTTTCGGATTGTTCTAGAACAATCTCATTTGTAAATTCTTCTGGATTTGACAGGGGTGAAAAAGAAATTCCTATAAAAGCATAAGGATCATTTTTAATTAATTTGAAGTCCAGTACGTGAAACTTCGATAACTTTTTTTCTACTTTCCAATTAGATGGATATTTAAGTTCAAATTTATTATTGGAAAATGTTGACCAATTTTCTGTTTCGTTATCAATACTATTGAGAACATTACTATTACTATTACTATTATTATGATTAAAATTTTGACTAAAAGACAAAAAAGAAACTTCTGGATTTTTAGTAAATCCTATTTCAAGTGAAATAATTGTGAGAAGGATTAACGTTGTTGATAATACTAATAATAACATGATTTTTGGAGAAAAGGACATAATCATATTAAACAAATAATACTAATATTCTTTTAGCTTGACAAGTATTGAAATGAAATTAACTGATTAAATGAATTTATTAAACCTCTACATAAAAACGATTTTCGGGACGTTGTATATACCGGAAAATCAGTCTATTGAATTAAAGAAAGGTAAAATTAATTTAAATAAATTAACTTATGTAACCCATATTAGATTTTCTACTTTGAGGAAACATCATTTCTTCATCCTGTTCCTCTGGTGAAACATTTTGTGGATATTGCCCAGATTTTGCCATCATTTGATGTTCTAAATTTTTAATAAGAATTTCTGTATCCTTCGACCTTTTATTAATTTCATCCATATTGATTTCAATCCCTAGGATTTTATTCACAATTTCTAAGAGATTTTTTGATGCTTTCGCATCGATTACATATCCAGAAGTTTCACCTAATAAGCAAGTACCTTCGATTCCACGAAGTTTTCCCAATCCCAGTATCAGTCCATTCATTCCTGTAATATTTCCATTATCAAGTGTTGAAATATCAAAGGATCTAAATGATTTCACAATTTCTGGATTAGTAGCTGTACCGTAGATCTTTGGCTCATTTACAAACGTACCAGTAACATATGATGCGAGTGAGAAGATATTCGAAATCTTGAATTTTGTAATTAAATCTAAAAGTTGTTCAGATAGTACATATTCTGACCCTGGAACTACTGGCTGTGAATCGCCGGTTAAAAGAATTAGATCATTAGAAGAAAATAATTTACCATCTTGATCTTTTAACGACATATCAGATTTGGAATCATTTGTCTGTTTTTCTATTGATTGATCTGACTTAATGTCATCTCTGCCAAGATTTTCAATCTCCTTTTTGTTTGTACTGACCTTATTACTCTTAACATAATAAAGACTATTTTTTACTATAGTGGTTGTCCCATCTGCTTGTATTACTACTTGCGGTGAAAAATAACATGAAAAAAGATCCGCTATATGAATAGCATGAAGTTCTTTTATCAAATAATCTACTGCTAATTTCCCTACTAGTCCTGTTCCAGGAAATCCGCAGATTAAATTAGGTGAGTTTAATGAAGGTAATTTTTTACCTGAAAAAACTATCTCAATGGGTTTTGACATAGAAAACATATTCTTCAAAAGATCTTCTATTCTTTCTTTCTTTAAATGTTCCGGGTCGACATCTTCAAGCTGGTATAGAAATTAGATAATCAGCAAAAAATAAAATCAAGGTTTATTGATTATACTATTCGTATTAAAATATTGAACTCTTATGAATTAATATCCATAAATGATGATACAATAAAAAAAATTTTAGTATCTAGAAAAATTTCATCCAGAAAAGGAGATAATGGAATTGTACTTGTTATAGGAGGGAATCGAATCTACCATGGAGCGCCTATATTGGCATCCATAGCAGCACTAAGATCAGGTACAGATTTGGTATACACAGCAATCCCAAGTATCAATGTAGAAGCAACAAGATCTTATTCTCCTGATCTTATAGTATTGCCTTTAGTCGATGAAAAATTAACAATGGGTTCTGCCTCAAGATTAATCAAGACTCTACCAAAGAAAGTAGATTCGGCAGCAATTGGAATGGGAATGAGTATTGCCAAAAAAGAAGCATTACTAAGTTTGATTGAAATACTATTAAACAATAAAACAAAACTTGTACTAGATGCGTCAGCTTTAATTCCAGAGATTTTGCCCAAAATAAGGGAAACAGGTTGCATTATTACTCCTCATGGTGGTGAATACATGAGACTTTTTAAAACAGAATTAAATAATCAGGATATCAATAATTATGAACATATCGAACATGTTGTAAAAAATGCAAACAAATATGGAATTACCATTATTCTTAAAGGATGGAAAAATATTATTTCAAATGGAGAACGAACTGCAGTTATTGAAAGAAGCACGCCAGCAATGACAGTAGGTGGAACAGGAGATGTTTTAGCTGGGCTTGCAGCAGGATATTTCGGTAAAATGAATTCTTTTGACGCAGCATGTACATCTGTTTATTTTAATGGTCTTGCAGGAATTTATGCATACCAAAAATTAGGACTCCATATGGCAGCGAGTGATTTACTTGATAATCTTCCTCATGTAATAAAAAAATTTGATAAAATAGATAATAAATAGAATATTGATCTTTCCTGTTAATATTTTAGTTAATATCAAGGAAACACGAATCACATAAGTACAATTGAATATAGATTTAAAAAATTTACATATACTTAATTAGATAGATACCAATTATTGACGTGACTTGAGTAGATCTAATAATTGACTGATTTTTGCCTATAAATTCATTATTCACTTAATATCTTGTTACTTAATTACAGATATCTAATCTATGCAATATTCAATTTTAGAAAAACCATGAACATAAAACCAGTATAAAAGTAAACAATAGTATTAATATTATATATTATTTACTTTCTCTAAATGACGTCTGGATTCTTGTTTTTTTTATGTAAAAGAATCATCAATATGTTCATTGTATTATTTTCAATTCTTGTTCTAACTATTTCTCTTTTAGGTCCTACAATGGATAATGTAATTAAAGACGCTGTAAAATATAATGTAATAGATGGATTAAGTAATCAAAAAATTGAGTTTAAAGATCTTACTGAACGCCAAAGATACATTGATCAGCAAATTACACTTCAAATAAAAAATTTGGGATTAGAAGAACCATGGTATTCTCCAAATCGTTTTCTAAATACTTTGTTCAAGGTTATGATGCTAGACCTCGGAAAATCTAACTTTTTCGTTAGTGATTCAGGTTCATCATCTGTAAAAGATATAATAATCGAAAAAATTCCGAAGACACTGTTATTGTTTACAACTTCAACACTTGTCATTGCTATAATGGGTATATTTTTAGGTGTATTTTTAGCAAATCAAGCCGAATCGAAATTAGATAAAGCTAATTCTATTTTCGCTGTTTTTAGCAATAGTACTCCTATCTGGTGGTTTGGAATGATAATGATATTTATTTTTGCATTTTCCCTTAATATATTTCCTGCTCGATCTACGCCATTAACACCTCCAGATAGTCCTTATTATATTATTGATTTGTTATATCATATGATTCTCCCATTTATAACAATGGTAATTCTTGGATTTGGTTCTGTAGCGTATATTGTAAGATATATAGTTTCAGGAATATTAAACGAAGATTTTATCAAAGCAAAATTTGCTATGGGCATTCCTAAAAGGAAAATATTATATTCATCTGCCTTGAAAAATGCTGCACCACCAATAGTTACTATGATTGCTCTGGGTCTTGCTGGATCGTTTGGGGGAGCTTTTACTGTAGAAGTAGTTTTTGATTGGCCAGGAATGGGAAAATTATACTTCGATGCTATTGGATTGATGGATGTACCTATTATTATTGGTCTGACTTATGTTTCTACGTTAATATTCCTTATTACGGTTTTTCTTATCGATATAATTTATGCATATTTAGATCCACGGGTGAAACTAAATGAATAAATTAAATAACGACAAAGATGACGCCAAAAATAATAATAATTCAAATTATAATATTAAAAATGAAAATCTAGATGCTGTCAACAATAAAAAAACAATTTTAAGAAATAAAAAAGAGTATTTTAGTAACAAGGGAAATGATCTATCTCTTCTCTCTGAATTTAAACGGAAAAAAAGTGGTATTGCAGGGATAGTTATTCTCTTATTTCTAATATCTATGACCTTGTATGCATTTTTTGGGATACCATTTAACTCTTTTAAAGAATGGAATAATCCAAATTATTGGATAGATAATCCCCGACTCGCATCACCTATTTGGAGTAATTTTGGCGGTTTTTTTGGCGAAAAAATACCAGAACATATAATTCTTTCTTCAGATATTGCTGAGAGAAAAAATCATTTAAATAATAACGCAAATTCCGTAACAATATCTAATACAAATGAAAATGGAATTAATGTCACAACTCATTCATATAAGGTTAATTATGATTATGATACCTCACCAAGCGATTTCATGATAACTTATTCTTTACATAAAAAAGAAATCCCCCCAGTAATTGAAATAGAACTTTTACGCCCGGACAATCGTCAAATCGATATTTATTTCGATACAATCACTCCATCAATTTCTGGTATCAATCAAACCGTTACCTTCGGCAGAATATTTTCTACAGACAGTTTAATCCACGAAAAGCTACTTAATTACTTGAAATTATATCAATATAACCAAGATTCTTCAAAACCTGAAATAATGTTATTTTCCAGTACTGAAAAACCATCGATTCTGAAAGGAAACTATACTTTCAATATTAAATTCTATTTATTTAATGATGGCGATAATGTTTTAGATTCTAAATTAATTCTAGGAGGTGAAAGATTTGGATTAATGGGGACAGATGAATTACGAAGAGATTTAACAGTTGGGCTTGTCTGGGGAGCTCCTGTTGCTTTATTTATCGGCTTATCTGTTTCTACTATTTCTATCGTTATAGGCTTGATCTATGGTGTAATTGCTGGATACAAAGGAAAAAGAACAGATGAGGGCTTAATGAGAATAAATGATATTTTTTATTCTTTACCCACACTACCTATTTTAATCATATTATCTTTGTTTATTGGGAGAAGTATATTTCTGATTGTTTTATTTTTAATTTTCTTTGGATGGATGGGAACAGCTAAAATATCACGAAGTTTAGCGTTACAGATTAAAACTTTTCAATATGTTGAAGCAGCTAAGCTTATTGGACAACCTGACTACAAAATAATCTTTAGACATATTATTCCTCAATTACTACCATTAACTTTTGCCAGCATTGCTGTATCCGTCCCAGGAGCAATTCTCGCTGAGGCTTCCCTAAGCTTCATCGGTTTGGGGGATCCATCTATTCCTACTTGGGGTCAAATCCTTCATGAAGCCCATACTGCCGCAGCAGCCTCAAGAGGTCTATGGTGGTGGCTAATACCGCCAGGCTTGTTAATAGCCTTAACAGGACTAGCATTTGTCCTTATTGGAAACACATTAGATTCTATATTCAATCCTAAAATGCGCAGGAGTTGATTATCTATTGATCCATTTTTATACTAAAACAGAGTAAATCTAATATGATAAATAGTATTATGTATAAACATTTTAGCATTATTAATGAATTTATCAACTGGTCTCAAAACAATATAAACATAAAAATGTAGTATTGTATTTATTTGTAATACACATATTATTGATTACCAAAACCGGAATAAACATAAATAGGCGTTGTAATCTTCCAGTTGTATTTAATAGACAATTTTTGTATTGTAACTATTTTTCATTTGATAAACAACTTTGCGAATACTCATTAATTTGAATCTTAATTTTTTTATTTTCTATCATTTTCTTTTCGCCATGGGATAAACTTAGTGAAAAAAGTAGAATCTTTAAAGACAGGTTTCAAATCACTTTTCATATAATATGGAATTTTTTTATATTAATAATATTATGTTTTAATTATCTTATTAATAATGTTGTAATAGATTTCTAATGATTATTTAAAGTACATTGACTATACATTTTTAGTTTGACTGCTGTATAGCAATAACCTGTATACTATTGTATTAATATAGATAAATAATTCAAATAAGAATAACATATAAAAAAATCACTCAAATTTTTATATAATTGTTTTAGTGATTGCAATATTATTTATATTGAATAATACAATTTGAATTAATCTATTTATAAAATAGTCTTGTTAATATGTACATGTTATTCTATATCGCTTTTCAAAAATATGTTTTGGGTATTACTATGATCTTTACACTTTTTGTATTAACTTTAATTTACATTAGCGATTTCTCATTTGCTCAAATACCTGGTTCTAATTCTCTATTAAATAATACTGAAATAACAGGAAAATCACAAGATTCCAAAAATAACAATGCCCTACTGTCTTATGAACAGGGAAATAAATTTTTTAATGCTAAAGATTTTAATCGAGCGATCATCTCTTATGAAAATGCAACTACCTTTGATCCTAGCTGGGCTGCACCATTGATAAAAGAAGGTCAAGCTTATTATGAGCTAGGTAACTATATTTTAGCAATAAAATCGTATGATAAAGCATTTGTTATTCTAGGAAATTTAGATGAACAGGTAAAATCGTTAAATAAGTATTCTGATTCAAAACCATATTGGCAGAACATCTGGTTTGATAAAGGCGAATCTCTAGTTAAATTAAAAAAATTTGAAGATGCAATTTCGCTTTATGACAAATTAATTTCACTTGATCCATCTTGGGCGAATCCTTGGAACAGTAAAGGATGGGCATTGCAAAATCAAGGGAAAAGTGAAGATGCTGTAGCTGCTTTTGAGAAAGCGACAAAACTTAATCCAACATGGGCAAAACCTTGGAACAGTAAAGGATGGGCATTATACAAAATAGGAAAATTTGATGATGCATTAACTTCTTTAGATAAGGCAATATCTTTAGAACCGAAATGGGATAAACCATGGTTTAATAAGGGAAAAATATTTTATGACTTGGGAAAATATCCTGAAGCAAAACAATTTTTGGAACATGCTTTATCTCTTAACAATGATCCTAAAACTTCAGCTCTAATTGAGTTAGTTAATTCAAAAATCCAACAAACGACTACAACTCCTTAGCAATCCTTTTTATTTCAACTATATTAGCAAAAAAATCTAATCATTTCTCGTACATGATATTGTTCTATATATTTCGACAGGAAATAATATAATAACAATATTCTATCAATGAATTTAAAAATCGAATATTAGATTTAAAGCAAATATTAAATTATTGAAAAAATTTTCTAATTGTTGAAATGTTGTTGGAAGAAAGCCTTACTGTATATGCTGATGCATCTTCCGAAGAAATTTTAGATAAAGCATCAAGAAATTTTGCCTTTTGTATTCCTCTATCAAAAGTACCACCAGATTCTTTAATACAAAGAGGAAATTTTTGCATTTTTAAGCCTTTGCCATTGAGATAATTAATAAACATCAAATATTTATCTGGATCATATGAATTTATAGCATTTTCATTGCATGCCATGATCCAAATATCTATAGTGTTTTGAAAAAACGCTTTATCACGTAATTCTTCTAATGTCATTATAACTTATTTGTATCGAGAGTATATAATTAAATATCTTTTTCTTGAATAAAAACTTAATTTGATTTATACTTCTAATTGATTCATGTTATTTCCTTTATATTTATTCAATTATTAGACGAATATTATTTCCATTGCGATCATATGCAGCTATAGTCTCATATTCATAGGGATAACTAATTATTATTGAAACAACCCCAAAAAAATTATTCAAATCTTGTAACGATGGTCTGTTAGAAGCACTTGGGTGAGAATGAGCTGTTCCTATGTATGAAAGATCCATAGGTAATTCATTTGTTGGAAAACCAGAATAATAAGGTCCACTTGATGCAAAAGGAGGGACTACTAATCCATCGATTCTCACTTCTCCATTCTTCTTGCTTTTACCTTGCAAAATAAGAATCCCTTCGTGAGGATGCCATGTTTTTGAATAAGTAATAATTCCATCTGCAGATTGTTTGGGAAGAACAATCCTACGATTCAATTCAATTTCCTTTTTTTTGGTTTTTTTATTATTGTTGGCATTAACTCCTTTTTTATTCTTCAAGAAATTAAAAAACAATTAATCATAAAGACAAACAAATGGTATTTATTAATATCTAAAGATTTTTCATCTAAGACATATTTTTTAATGGCCTTATACAGTTATTGACATAATGGCTGATAACTGTACCATAATCCTGTCTGAATTAGGAACATTTGTATTAGAAGGCGAAGATAAGGTTATCGATTCACAAAAATTTAAAGATACTATTTCTTCAAATATTTTAATAACTAATGGAGATTATTCTGAAATAGTTAAATTTTCTGATAAATTGCGTGGGTATGAAACTGTGTTTTGTAATAATACTGGACTAGTATCCTATCTTAGAAATAATGGGATTAATATATATACGATATCTTCTGAAAAAAGTAGAGAAATCTCAAAGAATAAACTAAATTATTTTATTCGGGCTGGTTTTGCTGAAAATGAACGAGATGCACATAAACAACTAAGAAAATTTGCAATAGATTTCTCATCTAGTAAAGTACGACGAATTTCAGAGAAGCTTGATCTACATATAAGTCAATCAATCAATGCACTTGATGAACTTGATAAAATCATAAATGTAATAGGTGCAAGACTTCGTGAATGGTACGGATTACATTTTCCAGAGCTTGATTATTTAATTCAAAATATTTTAACATATGCAGAAATTACGAGACTAGCAGGAAGCCGAGACAATATTACATTAAACATGCTTAGTAACCTTGGTATAGAAAATAAAAGAGCTGAAATTATACTTGAAGCTGCCAAAAGAAGTAAAGGCGGGGATATTTTAGAAGAAAATTTATCAATAATCAAAAAACTTGCTAATGAAATTATAATGCAAACTGAGTTAAGACGAATTCTAGCTAATCAAATCGAAGAGATGATGGAAAAAATAGCTCCAAACACCAAAGAATTATTAACTGCAACTGTTGGTGCACGATTGATCGCTAAAGCTGGAAGTCTTGAAAAGCTTTCTCTTATGCCATCTAGTACTATACAGATAATAGGTGCAGAAAAGGCACTTTTCAGGTCTTTAAAAACAGGAGCTTTACCTCCAAAGCATGGAATCTTGTTTCAACATCCTATACTACATTCGTCGCCAAAATGGCAAAGAGGGAAGATTGCTCGAGTAATTGCTTCAAAGGTTGCTATCGGGGCACGAATTGATTTATTTAGGAAAGGTGAAAAGGATCAATATATTTCTGAACAATTGAATAAGAGAATATCTGAAATTCAAGAAAAATTTAAGGAACCAAAAGTGGAAGAATACAAATTTCCAAGAACTAATATTAAGAGAAATTATGGTAAAAATCCAAGACATTTCAATAAATTTAGTAAAAAACACGTTAGGAAAAAAAAATTCAAGAGAAATAAATTTTAAGTAAAAATTGTGTTTCTTTAAGGTTGCTAATGTTATATTTAAATAACAATTCATAATCATTTGTTTTAATATCTTTATGAAAAATATCAATAATTATACTGATCAAGATGAAACATCATCTTTATTATTATCTTCAACTGATTTAAAAGATGACTTTGATGGTTACAAATGGATCTACTATAACGGCCAAAAAAATTTAGCTACTTTGAATTTAATCAAAGGAGATGTGGTTTATAATGAAAAACTAATTCTGTTTGATAAAGAAGAATATCGATTCTGGGATCCGTTTCGAAGTAAACTTGCTGCATCTTTAATTAAAGGTCTGAAAAATCTTCCAATAAAAAATAAAACAAAGGTACTTTATTTAGGTGCTTCTACTGGAACTACCGTTAGTCACATATCTGATATAATAGGAAGTTCAGGTGTACTTTTTGCTATAGAATCATCTATTAGGGTTGCTAGAGAACTTATAGAAAATGTAGCTTCAAAAAGAGAAAATATAATTCCAATAATAGAAGATGCACGAAGACCATTATCTTATTTTTCTACCTATGGAGAAGTTGATGTTGTTTATTGTGATATTGCACAACCTGATCAAACAGAAATAGCAATAAATAATTGTCAACTCTTTCTTAAGGACGGTGGTAAAATATTGCTAGTAGTTAAGACACGAAGTATAGATGTTACTCAAGATCCAAAAACTGTTATACTTCAAGAAGCAACCAAACTTGAAAATAGTAGATTTCATATAGAACAAATTATATATCTCGACCCATACGATAAAGATCATGGATTAATATACGCAACTTATTCTACAAATTAAATATATTCATGAATTTTACTTTGTTTCGAAGTTATTTCTTTAATTGGTTTCCATGATTTTCGGACAAAATTCGGAAATTCCCTATACTCTTTAATCCAATTCTTTATAAAATACATAGTCTTCTTATCTGATGGATAGCCACTTCCAATATTTCGAAAAGTTTCTTCTAAAGTTTGAATCTCTCTATCTCTTATAACCTTTGCGATTATTGATGCTGCAGATACTACAGGATATAATTTGTCTGCTTTATGCATGGCAATAATGGTACCGTTATTTTTTAAGCTTAAATTCGACTTCAGGTAATTTGTATATCTATCAATATTTATATCACAGGAATCGACGTATGAAATTTCTGCAGAAAGATGATTTATGATTGATGACATTATCATTCCCTCTAATTTATTTAATTTTTTTTGATATACATTTTCATCTATCGTCTTACAATCCAGTTTATATATGCATATAAATTCTGAAATATCTAAAATTTTATCATATAGGAAAGATCTTTTATTCTTAGTTAATGTTTTTGAGTCTCTTACTCCTATTTCCTCTAATTTATTGATATTTGATTTGTTTATACTTATACCAGCTATTACAAGAGGACCTATGACTGAACCTCTTCCTGCTTCATCAATTCCGCATACTAACAAATTATCTAATTCAATTAATTCACTGTCATAAATTAAAATTTCTATTTAAAGTCAGTTCTAAAATAAGGCAGATTGGTAATTATAGCATTCATTTCGTTATTATCTTTATAAACAAAGATGAATGATTTTATTCAAATTAAAGAAGGTCAAACAAAGTTGATTGTACCTAAAAGTTCATTAGATGCCAAAGTTCCACCACATTTTCCTGCTTTTTTTAATCCTCTGGCATGGTTAAATAGGGATTTATCAATATATCTTTATAATATTTTTGTAGATGAGTATTGCAATAAAAATCATTCTCAAATTACCTTTGCCGACGCCTTTGGTGGAATAGGTTCGAGGGGTTTACGAGTAGCAGTAGAAGTACCAAAAGTTTCACAAATTTTTATAAATGATATTAATCATATAGCTATATCTGCTGCCCAAGAGTCAGCAAAGCTAAACAACGTAAGCGGAAGATGTTTTTTTTCAATAAATGAAGTTTGTAAATTTCTAATTTCTAGACCAACAGAAAGAAACAAAAGATTTACAATAATTGATTTAGATCCATTTGGTAGCCCATCACCTTTTATAGATTGTGTATTGCGATCTGTTGAAGATGAAGGACTGATTTCTATTACTGCCACAGATACAGCTGTACTAAGTGGAATATATCAAACGGTATGTCTTCGAAAATATTTTGGATTATCGATTAACAATACTTATTCAAATGAAATTGCTACAAGGTTGTTAATATCCTCAATTGCTTTAATTGGTGCGAGATTAGGGCTATCTCTTTTTCCTATCTTTGTACATTCAAATAGACATTATTTTCGAGTATTTCTTAAGGTATCGTTAAGTAATTCAAAAGCAAATAAGGTTTTTGATAATTTAGGATATATACGACATTGTTTTAAATGCGGTGAAAGAAATTTTAGTTATATTCATTCTGATAATTTGTGTCCAAGATGTAATAATGTATTTAATATTGCAGGACAATTATGGATAGGAAGGTTATTCGATAAAAATGTAATAAACAAATTACTCACAAAATATTTTTTAGATGATTTCAATAATGATAAAAAGTATAGGCAAATTAAACAAATATTCAGCATTAGTTCAAACGAATTAGATACTATACCCTATTACTTTTCTGTAGATGAAATAGGTTCTATGCTTAAAGCCAGTCCTAAAAAAATCGATGTGATTATTGAGAAATTGGTCGAGTCAGGCTATATTGCATCTAGAACAATTTTCCGATCCACTGCATTGAAAACTAATGCTTCAATAAATGATATTTTAGCGATACTAAAAAATTAGGGTTTCCGAATTCTTAATTAAATATACCGCTATTATTTATATTGCATTTTATATACATTAATTCAAAAATTGGAACAACGTAATTTCGATTATTATACAGGAAAAAAATACATTTACTTTTATAATAATAAATCTCTGTTTAATAATAATAATTTATATCATACGACCGATCACCACTATTTTGTAAAGTTTGACTTTTTGTTTTTGTTTGCCTTTGGATATTTTGATTTTAGATTCGAAACTTTAAAAAAGGTGTCTATCTCGGTGGTACTACAATTCATTGGTTAAATTAGAAATAAAGAACGTTTCTAAATCATTTTACAGAAATGATGGAAAACAATCGACGCTAATTCGTGCCATTGAAAATATTAATTTATCTGTAAATGATGGAGAATTTGTTTGTCTTGTTGGTCCATCTGGTTGTGGCAAATCTACACTTCTTAACATATTAGCAGGATTGGATAATCCAACACAAGGACAAGTCATATTAAATGGTCGCCAGATTACTGGAACTGGACCAGATAGAATAATGGTTTTTCAAGAAAATGCTTTGTTTCCTTGGATGAAAGTGATAGATAATGTGGAATTTGGATTAAAAATAGCTAAAGTTGAAAAACTAAAGAGACGAGAGATAGCAATGCAATATCTAGATATGATGCAATTAAAAAAATTTGCAGAAGCATTTGTATATCAACTTTCCGGAGGTATGAAGCAAAGAGTTTCAATAGCACGAGCTTTGGTTTTAGATCCTGAGATATTACTGATGGACGAACCTTTTGCTGCCTTGGATTCACAAACTCGTGATTTGTTACTTGTTGAATTACAATTGATATGGGCTAAAACAAATAAAACAATTATTTTTGTAACTCATAATATTATAGAATCTGTTTGTCTTGGTGACCGAGTTATAGTATTTACTAATAGACCGGGGAAAATAAAAAAAGATGTAAAAATTGAACATAGAAGGCCTAGGCTAACAGAAGACGATAGCCTTAAAGATTTTCAAAGACAGGTTCTTTATGAGTTGAAATCAGAGATCGTTCATTCACGAAAGGAAAAGTGATGATTTATCTTAACTCCTTTAATATTTCTAATGCTAATCCAAAATGGTTTGGTGAAGTTAGTAAAACCTCGTCAGCAATTTTTCCACAATTTCTAATAAATTCTACAGGTTCATCTTCATACTCTTCCCAATTTAGACCGATTAATTCTGCAGATCTTTTATTTTTTTGGGAGGGAAGCATTATACACGCGATTACCTTGATGTCATAAGGTCGAATTAATTTCACTATATTGTCTAGATCTTTTATTGATTCAATGGATTGAGTTACAAATGCATAAGGTTTTGCATCAATTTTTTTTTTAATCGTATTAATATTTGTTATTTTATTTGGAATGGATAAATTTAGTTTAATATAACTATTGAATTCATAAGAATTTAGAAGATTAACCACTTTACTCGGTTTTAATAAATTACAAGTTTCTAAATCGGTTTTAGACTGATCACCTAGTAAAATAAGTAGACTTTCAATCTTGTAAAATATGGAATCTGAAATAGTTTGATACATTGTTGTAATATTTCTATCTCTTGTCCTTATACTACATGAAACTTTTATTTTATCATTATATTTTTTTATTATGTTGGCCATAGTGATACTTGAGAGTCTCGGAATTCCTAATACTGAATCAGTAAAATGAATACAATTACTAAATTCAAAAAGCATCTCGACTTTTTTTTTAATATTGGTGATATCATCTAAAAGATTTGAACAATTAAAATGGTCTTTCGGTAATATTTTTGGAGGATTTAATTCATAATTAATTATCAACTAGTATCAATTAATTTTCATTTCCTTGAGTATAAAATATAATTGATTTATTTATGATATTAATAATGAGCTAAGAATATCCATTTTTTCTATCCTTGTGAATTGTATTAATTTATTATTCTTGTAAGTTATTACATATTAAATATTTTTAATTCAGTTTATTAATTTTTTTATTGTTAGTAGAAAAAATCTATAATTTAAAATATATTGGATCTATCTTATAGTTATTGGATTTAAATAAGGATCAATTCATAGCAAAAATCATTCCTAAACTTTCATCTTCTATGAATTTGGATATCCAATTATTAAAGCCTACCAGTTATACTCTTTCTTCTGTCCTTATAATAATTCACTTCACAAATTTCAACCCAAAAATTATATTAACAAAAAGAAGTTCTCTTTTGAAACATCATAAAAATGAAATTTCATTTCCAGGTGGAACATTTAAAGAAGCAGA